>JBDNAG010000190.1:0-2743 GCA_039768565.1 Akkermansiaceae bacterium
CAGCTTGAAGACAACCGCCTCTACCGTCCGCTGACCAAGTATGTTGGACCGACCGAGCTTTCCAAGGTTGCTCCGATCGGGGAGCGCTAGGAGCGTTTTACTATTTTCAGACATAATAATCCCGGAGTGATCATTCGCTCCGGGATTTTTATTTGCCCATGCGAGAGGGCGGGGTGTCTTGAGCTTATTCGCCGCTCTTCAGATTGAGCGTCCAGGCTCCAACTTCACCTTCCTTGGTGAAGGATTTGTCTGCGATCTTGATCGTTTCCTTTTTGAGGGGGCCGGTTGTCTCAATGTGGCCTTTGAACTTTGCTTCATTGTGGTGAAGTGCGATCGATTCAGTGGCAGTAGGACTTCCGCTGCTGGCCTCGATCCGGAGGAGGGAATCGCCATCTTTTTTAACCTCCGAGAAGATTCGGGTGATAAACTGGACCTTGGGGTTGGCGGTCAAGGCAATGGCTGAAGAGTAAGATAGTTCCTTGGTGTCCAGCGGGTCGGCCGAATACCAGGAGACACTTTCTTTTGATTCGCCGGCGTCAAATTCGAGTTGCCGCATGTTTCCCAGTGCAACGGTCGCGGTCGGAGAATCGGCATGTCGCTCGAGGACGAGGAGAGTGAGTTCACTTTTGCGATGGGCGAAGGTGGGAGTCCAGGCTCGTGGAATGATCCCGTATGTGCTGATTTCGAGATTCTGCTTGGTAGGGACGTCGGTGATCTTGATCTTTCGAAAATCTGGTTTTTGGCCGCTAATTGAGTAGTAGCGCGCTCCGGCTTTGAAAATACGTCCGTCTTCGTTGATCTCCCGTTTCTGGTTGATCTTGCCACCTTCTGCATTCCATTTGATTAGATCAACTTCCCGGATTTTCTTTCTTTCTACGAGGGTGGGCAGCTTGTCGATGATTCCGGCAACGGTGTCATGGTCCCCTGCGACCGACTTCTTGATAAGGTAGTCGCTATATTTGTTGGGCATTTCGAGTAACCAGGTTTCCTGAGCAGGAAGCACGGCGGCGGTTGCCACGAGAGATAACAGCAGTCTTGAAAGGAATATGTTCACGCCCTTTAAAAAGTCATGGAGATCACGGTCTTGTCCAGCGCAAAGGAAGACGCTATGGCTGGTGGTGCAGATGAGCGAGTATCAAGCAATAAGCCGATTTGACGTCAAGACCCTGAAATTGGGTTCGGCGATGCACATGAGGAACCGTCATCCCGTATTCCTGTTGTTTCGGTATTTTTACCTGATTTTGGTGCCGATTGGCGCCTTGCTACTTTATTTCGGCGAGCAGACCTTCGGCTTTCTCTGTATTCTCGTTGGTCCCTTGCTTTTTATGCGAAAAACCTTTTGGCAATATCGTCTCATTCACGGCTCCAAGTCGTCACCACAGGCCGGGCAGGAATTGAACTGGACCTTTTCGGAAAAAAAGATCCATCAGGACTCAAAAGGGCATGAAAAGACCCTGAAGTGGCGTGAATTTGAGGATCGCTATTTGTCGCCCAAGGGAATTCTGCTCTACCTCCAGAAGGACCAGTATTTCATTTTACCTAAATCGTCTTTTACCTCACAGGAAGATTTTGAGGCTGTGAGCAGGATGTGTGAGACCAAGATCACGGCGTTATGAAGAAGGTTGAGGTTTACACTGATGGAGGGGCCCGCGGGAACCCAGGGCCAGGAGGATTTGGAGCGGTCGTGATTTTTGGCCGCCATCGAAAAGAGCTGAAGGGGGCCTTTGAGCATACCACCAATAATCGTATGGAACTTATGGCGGCGATTGTGGTGCTTGGGGTTTTCAAGGAGCCATGTGCGATCACTTTGCATTCTGACTCCAAATACCTTGTCGATGCCATGACCAAGGGATGGTTGGTAGGCTGGAAAAAGCGCGGGTGGATTAAGTCGGACAAGAAGCCTGTGCTAAACCGGGACCTTTGGAAGCAGCTTGATCAAGCCACCTGCGATCACATCATCACCTGGAAATGGGTGAAGGGACACGCTGGCAACGAATTCAATGAGCGCTGTGATGCTTTGGTTCATGAAGCGATTGATGCTGGAAATTTGATCGAAGATTCGGGATACTTGGCTCAGCAAGCCCAGGATCCGGGACTCTTTGGGTAGGGCAAATCAGCCAATTTTAGGGCGACAAGAGAGTGAATCGAGGTTAGCTTGAAAGATCGTGAAGGGGATATTGCTATGGGTCCTGGCCGGGCTTCCGGCGAGTGGATTGATTTTTCGAGATGGCTTGAGCCCGGTTGCGAATACCCGCTCCGCGCCGACCGGCGTTTACGAGGGGAGCGGTTGGCAGCATCAAGTCAGATATCTTACCTCGCATGCTACCATTATTTCACCCAAGCACTTCATCACCGCTGCCCACCTGGGCACTAATCAGGAACAGGTGACCCAGCAGGCATTTTTTAATGGGGTCGAACTCAAGACGTTTGCGGTGAAAGGGACTCCGGCAAGAATTGGAACTTCTGATCTCCGTGTTTTTGAGATTTGGGAAACCTTCGATGACTACGCTCAGCTCTACACGAAGTCTGACGAAGCTGGAAAAGTAATGGTTGTTCACGGCAGAGGGATTGATCGCGATGAGGAAGTGGCAGGAAGAGGTTGGAAGTGGGGGGCTTATGCAACTCAGAGATCCCGTTGGGGGCGTAACGAAATTGGCGGGATCATCGCGTCTTCAAATGGGTATGAACTTCTACATTTTGATTTTTCCGATGTCTTGGGCCAAGATGAAGTGATGATCTCTCC
>JBDNAG010000191.1:0-3598 GCA_039768565.1 Akkermansiaceae bacterium
TACTTTACAGGTGGTCGATGTCTTTGCTCTGACAAGAGACTTGCTGAGCGAAGAGCCGTTTCGATTTGGGAACGTGGAGTTTTTCGCCAACGCTGATCCGGAGAATCGAAAGCGGAACCTTTTTTGTAAAGACGGCTTCCATCCAGCAACCGCCGCTCAGGCGCGAATGGCGTCTGAAATCTTAGACGCGATTGGTGTGGCGACTTCGACTGAAGTGACAGCGCTGGAAGATGCAGAAATTTTAACCGATGTGCTGGCGATGAATCCCACTGTTGATGATGCTTATCTCACATGGGCCGGCGGATTTGGGCTCGCAGATACTTCGATGATCGTGGATTCGGATGGCGATGGGCTCCCGAATCTGGGGGAGTATGCCTTAGACCAGAATCCAACACAGTCTAGTGCCCTTGGCTTTACTTATTTCCTGACGCCATCTCGCATGGCTGATGTGGAGACGCTGCCGTTCACTTCGAGTAATCTGAAAGATTGGGGCTCTGTTTCTCCGAGTCATTTAAATATGCTTCCAGATGGACGCACACAAGTGAGTTCCTCCCAGCCGTTTTTGCGGCTCGAATTTACTCTTCGGAATTGAAGTATGCTTTGCCTTCTGGCGAGTTTATAAAGGCCCCGAAAATGTCTTGATTGATGTCATCGGCAGTCAGGCGAATTCCAAATTGTTGATGATAGGCGCGTAAGGTGTCGGCAATTTTTGAGTGTTTCTTCATTTCAGAAAGCGAGATGAGCAAGCTCCACCATGCGTCTTCCAAATGAGGTGCGGTTTTGATGACTTTCTCGATCATTTCGATTTTTTTAAGAGCACCTGACCAGTTTTGGCGCACTTCAAAAACTTGGGAAGATTTGGCCTTAAGTCGAGAGGTGTTTTCAATGACCTTACTGAGCCCCAAAAAAACGGCGTCCCTAAAAAGAGACGCCGTTTGTTTTAGCTTGGGATGTGTGTGTGATTGGAAGGAGATTATTGGACCGCCTGTGCGACGCGGACGCGAACGAAGACTTTCTCCTGGAGCGATCCGGTGACACTAGCCTCTACGGTGGTGAAGCCTACTGCTGGGGTGTTGTCTTCGATATTGAAGGTCATCGTAACGTTATCAGGGTTGGCCTCTCCGCTTCCGTAGAAATTCTCGAGATCAGTGGACCACTCGTAAATGGGTTCGGAGATATCTTCTGCTGGGCTATCGCTCTGCGGGTGACTGAAGAAGAAGGTGCTAAAGGCGCTATCAATCGTGATTCCGGCGACAAGTCCTTGGTTGCTCACGGAAGGGTCAGTGCCAAAGAAATTTTCTAGGCCATTTGGCGTTCCGTCATGATCGGGATCGTCATTAAAGCCGCTCTGTGTTCCTACGTTCGGGAAGCTGTTGATCCATGCGGTGAAGCCAGAAGCCCCAGCTTGAGGAGTTACGATGTTATCGTATCCCACCGTAGATCCTGCACCCCAAAGAGGGACGATTTTCATTCCTGTCACTCCTTCTTGGATGAAAACATCAAAGGTGTAAGTTTCCCAAGTTGAACCATCTCCGATTAGGAATGGGAACGCCTCAGGGGAAGAAAAATCAGGTTCACCAGTGGTGCGGCCTTCAAGGTAGAATTCGATTTTGAGGCCGCCGATACTGGCACCTTCAAAGATTTTCATGTCCATCTTGAATTCGTAGTTGCCTTCCTCGGTAATCCCGAAGTTTTCGATAGGGGTGACATTGGCTTGGTTGGCAACGAGGACGGCCCAGTTACTGAAGTTTTTGATCTCGGCATATCCACCTGGGTTGCCACCTGTCTCGCGATACACGAGCTCGCTGTTTTGGCCGTTTTCATCAAGTTCGGCAGCGAAGAATGACCAATTTGCTCCTCCAGCTTCGAAATCATGATTGATGACGGGAGGTGAAGGAAGCCGGTTGGAATCAAAGGTCACATTATCGAATCCGACCGATGATCCAGAGCCCCAAAGTGGCACCACTTTGATGGAATCAACTCCGAGAGGAATGGCGATTTGATATTGGTAAGTCTCCCAGGTGGAACCATCACCGATGACCGGAATGCGGATGTCTCCGGTATCTCCGGCACCAGCACCCGAGTTGTAGAATTCAACTTTGAGACCTCCAACTTCCGAGCCGGAGAAGATTTTCATATCTTGGGTGAAGTTGTAGGTGCTTCCGGAGCTGAGGCCGAGGCCCGCCAGTGGGAGGGTTCCGCCATTGTTGGAAACGAGCACTCCGTAACCTTCGCCGTCATTGGTCATCACGGCATATCCATTTGGATTTCCGTCACTGGTCTCATACGTGAATACGGTATTAGGCTGGCCGTAGGCAGCCCAGTCAGCAGCACCTTCCTCAAATCCGCTATTCGGGATTTCAGTGATGTCAGGGACTTCGATCGCTACTGGGTCAAAGGCGATATTATCGAATCCTACAACCGAGTTTGCGCCCCAAAGTGGGACGACTTTGATGCCAGTGCTGTTACTTGGGATTGAAATTTGGAACTCATAGGTTTCCCAAGTGGAGCCATCTCCAATGAGTGTTGGGAAAATATCGCCGGTTGAAGAATCTAGGGCTGCCCCATTAAAAAAATCGACTTTGAAACCGCCGATATTATCTCCTGAGATTCGCTTCATATCTTGCTTGAAGATGTAAGATTTTCCGGCTTCGAGGCCGATTTGACTGAGGGTAAGAATGTTTCCGTTATCAGTCACAAGAACTCCCCAGCCGCCGCCGCCTGAGTTATCGATGACGCCATGTCCACCGGGGTTTCCTCCAGTAGCGGGGAAGCTAAATACAAAATCTCCCGCTCCGCTGTTCTGCTCCCAAGCCAGTCCATCGGCAGCCTCAAAATCTGCATCAGGAATGCTACTCGATCCAGTGATCGCGGTGTCGTCGACGAGAATGTTATCGAACGCGACGGCTGAGTCGGGGCCCCAAAGTGGAACCGATTTAATTCCGGTCGTATTCGCGGGGATGGTAACTTGGAATTCGTAGGTTTCCCACGTAGTTCCATCTCCAATGAGAGTTGGGTAAACATCACCTGTAGAGCCGTTGGGGTTTCCTTCATTGAAGAAATCGACTTTGAAACCGCCTATATTATCTCCGGAGATACGCTTCATATCAACCTTAAATGTATAAGTGCTGCCGGATTCGAGTCCGAGATCGACTAGGAGCTCCTCGGCTTCAAAATTCGCAACCCAGATTCCCCAGCTTCCACCAGCGGTGTTGTCGATAATACCATGCCCACCGGGATTTCCACCAGCGCTTGGGTAGTCGTAGCTAAATGCTGCACTATCGCCGTTGACTTCTTGCCAGCCATCGGAGCCGTTATCGAAAGCCCCGTTATAAACGGAAACTTCTGCTCCGTTTGCAGAGAGGGTGATGCCTGCAAATGAGGCTAGAATTAAATTGGGGAGTTTTGATTTCATGGGGTTAAGTTTGCTTGAAGTGGACGCTAATTGGAGAAAGTTGCATGAAATTGAATAATGCAACTTTGTGCAACATAACGCTTGATGTTAAGATCACAAGGAAAAAGGTGCCTTTAATAGTTTGGAGACTCTCAGACCCAATTAATCTAGCCCGTTCTGGGGAGCTGAAAAGATGGCGAGCGA
>JBDNAG010000029.1:0-2834 GCA_039768565.1 Akkermansiaceae bacterium
GGAAAAACCTTCATGCTCCCTGGTATCATGCAGACTGGTAAAAACGTTGGCATGATCACCATGGATGAATCCCTCCGAAATCTCTACACCCAAGGCCTGGTCTCCCAAGAGGAAACCATGTATCGCTGCGAAGATAAGCAGCAGATGAAGCTCTTCTTCGAATCCTAATTTCACACCGCAAACACCACATTTTTTGGCATGGCTAAAATTGACCGTCTTTTCCAATACCTCGTCTCATCAGGCGGGTCCGATCTCCACCTTTCCGAAGGTTCACCTCCAAAGGTCCGCGTCCACGGCGGGGTCTCCGCAATTCCTGAAGAAGCTGTCCTTGATGGCGAGGAATTTAAAGAGCTCCTCTCTGAAATTTGCGAGCCGGGACCGTTCGCACAATATATCGAATCCGGTGATCTCGACTTCGCTTATGAAATGGATGAAAAATCCAGATTCCGTTGCAACTACATGAAGCAGCAGAACGGTCTGGCGGCGGTTTTCCGTCTCATTCCGACCGAGATTGCTTCCATCGAAGATTTGAACCTCCCTCCCGTAATCAAGGAGTTTGGGCACATGCGCTCTGGACTCGTTTTGGTTACCGGGCCCACTGGTTCCGGTAAATCAACTTCGCTCGCGGCATTGATCGACTACATCAATACCAACTTTAATCGTCATATCATCACGATCGAGGAGCCGATTGAGTTCGTTCACAGCAGTAAAAGCTCAATCATCACCCAGCGAGAGGTGCCCATTCAAACTCCGGAATTCTCGGACGGCCTGCGTGCTTGCCTTCGTGAGGACGCCGACATCGTTCTGGTTGGAGAGATGCGAGATCTTGAAACCATTTCTCTCGCACTGACTGCTGCCGAGACCGGCCTTCTGGTGTTTGGAACCCTGCACACCAACAATGCGCGAAAGACCGTTGACCGTATTATTGACGTTTTCCCTGCAGACCAACAATCACAGGTTCGGACCATGCTCGCAGCCTCGCTCCGCGGAGTGGTCGCCCAACTCCTCTGCAAGCGCGTCGACAAGCCAGGCCGGGTCGCCGTTAATGAGATCCTTTTTGCAACTCCTGCCGTCGCCGCGATCATTCGTGAAGGGGCCACCCAGAAGCTTTATGACGTCATTATCGGCGGAAAAGCCCTGGGTATGCAATTCATGGATGATGCCATCTTCGAAAAGCTGAAAGCTGGCATGATTTCACCGGAGGAAGCTTACATGAAGTCGATTGAAAAAGGCCGCTTCGCCCCTTTCCTTCCTGAGGAAGACAAGGTTCTCGCAAATTCCGGAGGATAAATCTCCTCTTATTCGACAATCATAATTAATCAAAAGAAAACCGGAGAGTGGAAGCTCTCCGGTTTTTCTTTCTCTGATCACAAATTACTTTGCGCAATCCTGCAGGAGCCGAAGTCGCTCCAGTGCACTTCCGTCAGCAATCAACTCTAGCCCCTTGGTTATCCCATGTTCGAGATTATCGGCGAGTCCCGCACAAGTCATGGCGGCTGCCGCATTGATAAGAACCATATCCCGCTTTGGACCTTCTTCCCGGCCAGCAAGAATATCTTCCAGAATTTGAGCATTCGCGACAGCATCGCCACCCTGCAAACTCTCAACGGAAGCAAGCTCGAGACCAAAATCGGAAGGGTTTACTTCCTCATCAACCTGACCTTGATAGCGACCAGATTTACAAATGCGGGTTGGCCCCATGAGGCTCATCTCATCGACCGAGCGGCCATCTGTCGTTGAACCATTTACAACCCATGCACTATCTCTCCCCAATCTCTGCAGAATTTCCGCAAAAACGGGACAGAGTTTTTGATCAAACACCCCAACCAATTGACACTCCGGATTGGCGGGATTTAGAAGAGGCCCAATAAGATTAAAAATCGTTCTTTGGCCTTCCTTGGCCAGCATTTGCCGAACTGGAACCACGGCCTTGAAAGCCGGGTGATATTTGGGGGCAAATAGAAATCCTACCCCCGCCTTTTCCAGGCACACGGCTACTTGCTCGGATGGGAGGTCAATCGAAACGCCAAGTGCTTCCAGGACATCCGCCCCGCCGCTCTTTGAAGTAATCCCTCTATTGCCGTGCTTCACGACGATCCCTCCGGCAGCGGCTACGAGGAACATGCTGGTAGTGGAGACATTGAAGAGATCGAGCTTATCCCCTCCAGTGCCACAGACATCGATCGTTGGCCCATCAAAAGAATGTCCGTAAAAAGAAGGCTTTTCAGCCTTCTCAAGAAAGACCGAAACAAATTCTGCAATTTCCGCTGCGGTCTCCCCCTTTTCGGCCATCGCCTTCAAAAGGTGCGCCTTCTTTTCGACATCACCTAATTCATCCAAAAGAAATTCGGCAGCAGTCGCGACTTCACGAGGTGGTAACTCCTCCTTGTTTTCCAGATGGTGTATCAGTGTGTCCATACCCGGAAGGCTAACATAAGCTCACTCCGGAACCAAGAAGTTCACTCACCTTCTCAAAGCCCTTTGAACAGTGCCTCGCAACTCTTTTGATGAGCTGATTTGGCATCGAGTAATTTTGGAGAATCAGCCTCAATCGCCTGTTCTAAAACCAGATGAGGATTAATCTTTTTTTTCTCGAGAAACTCAAACAGACGGCGGTAATCAATGTCTCCATTCATCGAAAACACCTCATTCCAAACTCCATTGCTCGACTGTCGTAAATGGAGCTCCTCAATGCGATCCGCATACCGATCAATTGAGTCAAAAAGTGCCACCTGCGAATTCCCACACCCTCGAAAAATCCAGTGGGAATCCAAACAAAGCCTCACATCCTCAGGCGAGGTCGCTGAAAGCATATGATGAAACTCGCGAGCACC
>JBDNAG010000192.1:0-4225 GCA_039768565.1 Akkermansiaceae bacterium
GCGTTCTTTAAGGTCTTTGAGCAAGGCTGCGATGGGCTTGTCGACCGAGCGAATGAGGGAGCCGTGGGCGCGGGCAATGTAGTCGTGGCTGTCCCAGTTTCCGGCATAGGCCTGCACGAAGCGAACTCCTTTTTCGACCAGGCGGCGAGCGAGAAGGCACTTGCGGCCAAAGGCGTCGGTGTCTTTTTGCCCGACGCCATATTCTTCGAGGGTGGATTCCTTCTCGCCTTTGAGATCAAGGATTTCGGGGACTTCCATCTGCATGCGGTAAGCGAGTTCGTAAGACGCCATTCGCGCGCTGAGTTCACTACGATCTGGATGTTTGCCAAGGTGTCCTTGATTGAGTTTAGCGAGGAGGTCGAGATTTTGCCGTTGGCGTTGCCTGGAGATGCCTTTTGGGGGGGTGAGATTGAGGATGGGGCTTCCTTCGGGTCGGAGTGGAGTGCCCTGAAAGTCGGCGGGGAGAAAGCCGTTTGACCAGTTGCCGGCGCCACCTTGCGGATAGGCAGTGCGTGGCAGGACAACGAAGCCGGGGAGGTTTTGATTTTCGGTCCCGAGACCATAGGTCACCCACGAGCCGATACCGGGATCGCCGCCGAAGCGGTTTCCGGTGTTGAGTTGGTAGCATGCGGTTGGGTGGTTCACTGAGTCGACTTTTGCTCCGCGATAGAAACAGATGTTATCGACTTGGTTTTTAAGATGCACCCACTCCGACGAAATATCGGCTCCGCTTTGGCCGGCTTTTTCGAATTCAAAGGGGCTTTTAACAAAATAGCGCTGCCCGGAGGACATCGCGCTTTGCCGCTCCCCTTGGCGGTTGAACTTTTGGAGGTGTCGCTTGGTGAGCTCGGGCTTGGGGTCGAAGGTGTCGATGTGGGATGGGCCGCCTTCCATCATGAGGAAGATGCAGCGTTTAGCTTTGGCCGGATGATGGATGGTTTTGGCTCCTGCGGCTTGGAGGAGGGAAGAGAAGGCAATCGAGCCCAGCCCGGCTCCAAGTCCGTAAAGTGCCTCGCGGCGGGTGGGGTTCGCGTGGAAGTGATGACTCATGGCTTTAGTCGAGGTATGCGAATTCGTTCGAGTTGAAGATGACGAGGCAAAGGTGGGCGAGACCACGAGTGCGGGCGT
Organism: Akkermansiaceae bacterium; assembly: GCA_039768565.1. Taxonomy (GTDB): domain Bacteria; phylum Verrucomicrobiota; class Verrucomicrobiia; order Verrucomicrobiales; family Akkermansiaceae; genus SW10. The sequence goes on from JBDNAG010000192.1 coordinate 1,129, forward strand.
CGGACTTGCTGCGTTTGAGATCGGGCTGGTAAACCCGGGAGACAGGGAGGAATTCCTCAAAGGTGTAAAACTCACCGGTTTTTTCGGCCCGAACCGTTCGTTTGATGGAGTTGGGCAGTGAAATGGGAATGGGTTTTATTTCGTCCTCATCCGAAGTTCCTTTTTTCCAAGCGTCGAGAAAAGTAGAGGTCTCCTTCCGGGTGGGGCCGCGGCCAAGAGCGAGTTGAAAGGCTCGCTTGATGACTTGTTTTTCATCTTTGGATTCCTTGATGAGCCGGTGAGCAAAGGCCAGGGAACGGTCCAGTATTTCCTGTGAGTTGATGAGGGTAAGAGCTTGTGGCGCGACAGTGGAAGTCTCGCGGAGTTCACACGAGTCATTGGAGCCGGGCTGATTGAAGGTTTCAAAAAAGGGATCACGTAGGCCTCGAAGTTTTTCAGCGTAAAGACTCCGGCGGTTTCGTTGGGCGGGGGTGGGGTCGGGTTCGTAGATGGAGGCAGTACCTCCCATAATTTGGAGAGGTTGACGGGCGACTTCGAGATTGATGTCGGGGCGGGCGGCAATTCCTCCGAGGTCGCGATTGAGTTCCCCGCTGGCGACGAGCATGGCGTCGCGGAGTTCTTCAGCAGTGAGACGTCGCGGCTTGAATATGGAGTAGAGTTTTTGTGCCGGGTCGGCCTTCTCAAGGAGGTCAGGGGCAGGATGTCGGGAGCTGCGTTGGTAGGTCCCGGATGAGATGATCAGTTGGTTAAGCTTTTTAATGGACCAGCCGTTGTCGACGAACCATCGGGCGAGGTAATCGAGAAGCTCGGGATGGCTGGGGACGGCGCCGGTACCGCCGAAGTTGTTGGGGTTTCCGGCGAGGGCTTTGCCAAAGTGCCACGACCAAACGCGGTTGACGATGACGCGGGCGGTGAGGGGATTTGCAGGGTCAACGATCCAGTTGGCGAGAGCTAGACGTCGTTTTCCTTTATTTTCGGGGAAGGTGGAGGGCTTCATTTCACCGAGTGATTCGGCTGCGCTGAGAGCTCCTGGTTTCACCGGGTCACCGGGAGTGTAAACGCTTCCGCCAGTATAGATGGTATCTTCTTCGATAAAGCCGGGACCATTCCATGGTTTTGTAGCGGGTTTGATGTGTCCTTTAATACTGCTTTTTTTGACGGTCTTACCTGTGAAAACACCATGGGCTCGGGGCTTGGTGCGGTCAGCCTCGATATAATGGCGTGACATATTTTTGAGCATGCGAGCATTGGAGGCTTCATCACCGGGATCGAGTCCATTGTCACCAACCTTAGCGTTGCCGGTTTCTTTCTTGCGCCGGGCTTTCATTTTCTTGTTCAGAATATCCCGTTGCTTTTTATAACCATCAATTTTGGCCATCACCAATTCGTGTGATGATTTGAAATGATTGAGATTTTCTTCTGCCAAGAATGAGACGTCATGATCCGCAAATTGCGTGGTCGAGAACACGGCCATCATGCGGTAGTAGTCGCGGGTGGGAACCGGGTCAAACTTGTGATCGTGGCATTTGGCGCACTGCATGGGATGGGCGAGAAAAGTCTGTCCGACGGAGTCGGTCACGTCGTCGAGCCAGAACTGGCGTGTCTCTTTGAAGACGGACATCGCGGTCTGTTCCCAAGGGCCCATTCGGAGAAAGCCGGTGGCGATGAGGGACTCGGAAGAGCGGGAAGGGATTTCATCGCCTGCGATTTGTTCGCGCACGAAGTCGGGGTAGGGTTTGTCGTTGTTGAAGGACCGGACAACATAGTCTCGGTAGCGCCAGGCATGGGGACGATAGTAGTCGTTGGCGAAACCTGCTGAATCGGCGTAGCGGGTGACATCGAGCCAGTGTTGGGCAAAGTGCTCGCCATAGTGAGCGGTCGTCATGAGTTGCCTGGCGTATTCTTCGGCGTTTTTAAATTTGGCGACATCCTTGGGTGAAGGAGGGAGGCCGGTAAGGCCAAAGGATAGACGTCGAACGAGTTCGAGAGGGCTGGCCGGAGGCGCCGGTGCGAGGCCTGCTGCTGCGAGGCTTTTTGAGATGAGATGATCGATGGGGTTGCTTCCCTGAGGGATGGAGACCTTTTTGAGAGGGCGATAGGACCAGAGTTTTTCGGATTTGTAGCGCCGGGTTTGCCAGTCTTCATTGAGAGCCTTGGAGGTGGTGACTTGTTCACCCTCGGCATATATTTTTTGGATTCGGGACACGCGTTCATCATTCGGCCAGGGTGCTCCAGCTTTGATCCAATCGCGGATGATCCAGGTTTCCTCCTTGGAGAGTTTATCTGCTTCCTTGGGTGGCATTTCGTAGTCCTCCACGGTTCGGGTAGTAACAAGATAAAGTTGGCTTTTTGAGGGATCCCCGGGGACAAGAACTTTCGCTTCAAATTCATTTCCCCCTTTGAGGAGAGCTGCGCGATTTCGCATGTCTAAGCCGCCTTTGATCTTCTTGCCTTTTTCACCATGGCAAGCCATGCAGCGTGAGGAGAAGAGAGGTTTGACTTTGAGGGCAAAGAGCTTTTCGCCTTCAGTGGGTTCGGCGGCCAAGCAAAATTTGGCTAATAAAAGAAAAATTGGTAAAAATGTTCTCAAGGTGAATGGAGAGGCAGGAGACTTTCGAGAGCTTACTTCGTTACATGACAAGATACTGGTCCTCATCATTCGAAGTTTCATTCTCGAAGGTTTAGGCTACCTGAGCGTGCCACTACTTAGTAGCCCTTTTTTTCCACTGCTTCTTGGCAGGTAATCGATATTCATGAGAGAGCGGTGGTTTATTTTCGCTCCGCTGATATCCGCGATCTTTTGGTTGGTGTGGCATGCGGTGAATGTGGCGCGTCCGGTTGCGGCGGACCCCGCGCCGAGCTCTTGGCAGGGAGCGCCTCCCACACTCACTTTGAATGATGCGGAGGAGATCTTCAAAAGAGCCTTCTGGCGCCGTAACTTCCACCCGAAACCCACGCTGTATTAGAGGTCAAAACGGTCTATTATTTGCTCAACAAGCGTTTGTGGTGATTCGACTACATTGAGGGCGAAGGCATTTTTGGGTACTTCCAGAGTCTCAAGTTGCGACTGCAGAAGTCCGGGTGGCATGTAGTGCCC
>JBDNAG010000193.1:0-51512 GCA_039768565.1 Akkermansiaceae bacterium
AAAAGCGGCCGTATGGACCGCAAACGACCCACCCACTGACATCCCCCAGAGATGCTCCAGCTGACCTAGCATTCCTAATAACTCCTTAGCTTCATCGAAAACCGGTAGTGTCACCACTGCCGAAATCAACTGGCTCCGCAATACCTTTCCCCGTTTTGCCAAACCGGTCGCAGAATCTGCTTTAACAAGAAGATCCAGAGCGCGCCCATGAAAAAATTCAACCTTCTCAATTACCAGTCCATACTCTGTCGGGCTATCAGAGTAGCTTTGATGATAGGCCTATATTTCACGTCGCTCCGGACCCACGATTGAGCCTGCCAATCACCAGAGGACGCCAAAGATTACTCCAGCAGCTACGATCAGCCCGCCCAAAACCAATTTCGCTCGTCGTCCCACCATTCTATGATCGTGATCAAACTCCAGTCTTATCTGACTGGCATCCACTCATTTCACAACTCCATTTCTTGGAATGGTTTTCCTTTTGCCCTTCTGATCTCTTTGCCAGACTTCCTCCATGCCTTTCCGCGTCCTCTCTCTCTTGCTACTTCTGACCATTGAGGTCACCGCCACTCCTGACTGGGAGAATCAATCGATCTTCCGCATCAACAAAGTCCCGGCTCACGCCATCAAAATGCCCTTCCCCACCAAGGAAGGAGCTCTAAAAAAACAACGACTTGAATCTCCCTGGTGCCAACTCCTGAATGGTCAGTGGAAATTCCACTGGGTCGATCACCCCGAGAAACGTCCATTGAACTTCTTTGAATCCAACTTCGACGATTCTAGGTGGAAGACGATTCCAGTCCCATCCAATGTCGAACTTCAAGGCTACGGAACTCCCATCTACTGCAACCATCCCTACCCGTTCAAAAAAGATCCGCCCCGCGTCATGGGAGATCCCGAGATTCACTTCACAACTCACGACGAGCGCAATCCCGTTTCATCTTACCGCAAAACTTTCAGCGTTCCAAAAAACTGGAGAGACCGTCAAACCACCATCACTTTCAATGGTGTCTCCTCCGCCTTCTACCTCTGGTGCAATGGAAAAAAAGTGGGATACTCACAAGACTCCCGGACTCCTGCTGAATTCGATCTCACCACCTTCCTCAAGGAAGGCGAAAACACAATCGCAGTGGAAGTTTACCGCTACTCCGATGGCTCCTACCTTGAATGTCAGGACTTCTGGCGACTCTCGGGCATCTTCCGCGACGTCTACCTCACCTCTCTTGCTCAAAACGATCTCGCTGACTTCACCCTACGCGCAACCATTCAGGAGAACGGTAAAGGGCGATTACAATTCTTCTCTGATCTTACTAATCGTTCCAAGAGGGTAGGCCTGACCCTCGATCTTCTCGATGCCACAGGAAAAGTCATTTTTTCCCCAAAACACAAACCGAATGCCGGAGCCAAAACCACCCTGGATACTTTTGGCCAGATTATCAGCGGAGATCTTGATGTTACGCCATGGTCCGCCGAGACCCCCTATCTCTACACCCTTCTCATTGGCGTTGGAGAACTGGGCAAGGAACCCACTCATTATTACGCCCAGAAAGTTGGCTTCAAAACTTCTGAGATCAAAAACGGACAACTCCATATCAACGGAAAACCCATTCTCGTCAAAGGCGTCAATCGCCATGACCATGATCCTGACACCGGCCACTACATCACCGAGGAGCTCATGCGCAAGGACCTCGTCCTCATGAAGCAACTTAATATCAACACCGTCCGCACCGCCCACTATCCGAACGATCCCCGCTTCTACGAACTCTGCGACGAATACGGCCTCTACGTCATCGCCGAAGCCAATATCGAGTCCCACGGAATGGGCTACGGCCCCGAATCCCTGGCCAAAGACGCCAGCTGGACCGCTGCGCACCTCGACCGGGTCACCAACATGGTGAAAGCCTTCAAGAACTACGGATCGATCATCATGTGGTCCCTTGGGAATGAGGCAGGTGACGGCGTGTGCTTCGAAGAATGTTCCAAGTGGATCAAGAAAAGCGCCTTCGTCAAATACCCGATCCACTACGAACGCGCAGAACAAAAAGATCACGTCGACCTTTTCACCCCAATGTATGCTTCCCTTGAAGCCTGCAAAAAATACGCCCGCGCCGAAGAGAAAAAACCACTCTCCGAACAACGACCTCTCATCCAGTGCGAATACAACCACGCCATGGGCAACTCCTCCGGCAACCTCTATGACTACTGGATGCTCTTCGAGAAAGAGCGCCTTCTTCAGGGCGGCTCGATTTGGGACTGGTGCGATCAAGGGCTTCGCAAAACAAAGTCACCACGAGCAACCCTCACTTCGGCATCCACGGGGACAAGCCTTCAAGGCGATATTGATGCAAAGCGGGGTCTCACTTCCGGCTACACTATTGTTGAGCTCGGTGAAACAGCCACTCCAGGCAAAAACCTTTGTATTAACATTGAACTACGCCCCGGGCGCTCCAATTGGGGAGATAATCCCATCGTCACCCAAAGTGACGAGTCATGGGCGCTCAAAATCAATCGTAGTCGTGATCTTGAATTCTTTATCTATGACTCAAACTGGCGCTCCGTAACCGCCAAAACACCAGAAGGTTGGCAAAACAAGTGGCACTCCATCTCGGCAATCTATGACGGTCAGACCTTAACATTGACTGTCGATGGCAAATTACTCGCAAGCAAAGACTACAAGGGCTCAATCAAGCCATCATCTCTACCCATTGGGATCGCTCACAATGCTCAGTACGGACACCGAAGCTTCGACGGGGACATCAGGTCGGTCAACGTCTCATTCTCGGGACCAAGTGTCAATGAAGCCAAAGTGGTCGACATCGACTTCACCAAATTTACGCGCCCTGAAGGCGAACTCGAGTTCTTCGCCTACGGTGGCGACTACGGCGACTTCCCTAACGACAACAACTTCAATTCGAATGGCATCATGACTTCCGATCGTCAGCCAACTCCACAAGCACCCGAAGTTCACAAGGCCTACCAAAATATTCGACTCGTCGAACTCATTGCCACCAGCCCAACCGAAACTACTTTAAAACTGCGAAACACCACCACTTTCACTAATCTTTCGGAATACGTCACTCATGCTACCATCTTCCTTGACGGCAAACCATCCCACGAACAGACCTCAACCATCGACCTCGATCCGGGTGCCGAAGGCGAATTCAAATTCCCCGCTCCCTACCCCTCCGACTTCGCTGGCGAGGTTCATCTCGACCTCGAACTTCAACTCAAGAACGATACCTCATGGGCAAAAAAAGGACACGTCATTGGCCGGGAACAAATTCTCCTCAGCAAAAACCCCAGACCACTCTTCATCCCCGCCAATACTTTTAAAAAATGGTCTATCGAGAAAAACAAAGATGCGCTCGTTATCAAATCCAAGGAATACACCTATCTCATTAATAAATCATCTGGTCTTATCTCCTCGATCAAGGTCGGAGATCGGGAGCTACTAACAAGCCCCTTTCACCTCAACTTCTGGCGCCCCCCGGTCGACAATGATCGAGCCAACAAATTTGGTTCTCGTTCTGGTTCCTGGCGCAACGCCGGACCTAATACCAAAGTCACCAAGTTCACAAATCCATCTCCCTTCGTCTTCTCCTTCGACCTTAAGATCCCCAACGGCGGCACCACGGGAAATCTTACCTACAGACTTCTTCCGGCAGGTCTCATTGAAGTTGAAGCCACTATCACTCCAAAGGGTAATATCGGCCCTCTGCCTCGCATCGGAATGCAATGCACCGTTCCCAATACCTACGACAAGGTCTCATGGTTTGGAAACGGCCCGCACGAAACCTACGCCGACCGCAAATCCGGAGGAATCATCGGCCGTTGGGAAGCCACCTCCGACGACCTCTTTTTCCCATACGTTGAACCCCAGGAGACCGGAAACCTTACCGACCTCCGTAATCTATCTCTCCTGAATACAGACGGACAAGGTCTCCTGATCACCGCAACCGGCGATCACCTCCTCTCCGGCGGCACCTACCCTTGCTTGATGTCAGATCTCGAAGGCCGACGCCACCCGGTCGACATCCCCGAACGCGATGTTATCACTCTGAACATCGACCACCAACAAATGGGGGTAGGTGGCATTAACTCCTGGGGAGCCCGCGTTCTTCCCCAATACCGGATTAAACCAACCGGCACCTACTCCTGGTCTTTCCGCCTCGAGGGTAAATAAGTTCAAAGCTCAATTCTCACTGCTCAAATATCAAATCTCATGAACAAAGCCCTCATCGTCATTGGCGACGCTGCAGAAACCCTCGACACGCTCTATCCTTTTTATCGTCTCCAAGAAGCCGGCATTCAACCCGTTGTTATCGCTCCTGAAAAACGAACGTATCAAATGGTGATGCACGAAGTCCGCCCCGGTTGGACTATTACCAAGGAATGGGAAGGCTACCAACTCAAGGCCGATCTCGCCTTCTCGGAGGTCAATCCCGAGGAGTATCTCGGCATCCTCTTCTCCGGCGGTCGCGCTCCCGAGTACATCAGGGAAGACCCCGACCTCATTCACCTCACCCAATGGTTCTTCGATAACAACAAACCCATCGCGAGCGTCTGCCACGGTGTCGAAATCCCTGCTCGCGCCGACCGGGTCAAAGGCCGTCGCATGGCCACGGTCCCCAAGTGCCAATTCGACCTCGAAGTCTGTGGTGGCATTTACGTTGATGAACCCTGCGTCATCGACGGCAACCTTATCTCAGGCCGAACGTATCACGACAACGGCCACTACGTCGCCCCATGGATCAAGATGCTCGAAGCTCTCATCCCGTGACCTCATCACTTCCATCAAAATTCCTTGAACAGGGTTATCTGATCGTCCCCGGATTCCTTACTCAGGAGGAAGTAAACTCCGCCCGTCTCGAAAGCAGCCGCCTCGCCCGGGTTTTCGACCAGACCTGCATTCGCAATCTCCGTTCCAAATCAGAGCATTTCCATCACCTTGCTCTTAAAGGAAAGCAACAACTGATTCCGGAGGCCGACTATCGTCCTGTTCGCAGTATTCTCTTCGATAAGACGAAGGAACAGAATTGGCCTGTCACGTGGCATCAAGACCTCACTATCGCAGTAACCAGGCAATACAATATTCCTGACTACGGCCCTTGGACAACTAAGGACAAAGTCGTCCACGTTCAACCTCCGATCGACATTCTTGCACAGATGATTACCTTTCGAATCCACCTCGACGAAACTCCTTCAACCAACGGAGCTCTTAGATTGATTCCAGGAAGCCACCACCTGGGCAGAGTCCCCTCATCCCGGGTTCCTGCTCTTGAAAAAAATGACCCCGTCATCTGTGAATGCCAACCGGGCGACCTACTCCTCATGCGCCCTCTCATTCTCCATTCTTCGCCTAGATCAGAATCTCCCAGGCATCGTCGAGTTCTTCACTTTGAATTCGCTCCCGATACCGCACTTCACTCAAAACTGGCTTGGTATGAGTAATAAGAAGACACCTCTGCCTAGCGGAATCAAACCACCACAACCGGGACAACCGGGACAACCGCCTTCGAAATTCCGCTTTCACAAGCCCTTCGAAAAGCCAAAAAATTTGACCAAATCGCCGAGTGTAAAAGATGAGTTTCTTCACATCTTCTGCATCTCAGTTTTAGGCATTATTTTCTTCGCCGGAGGAATGATCTACCTGCTTCTCCGACGCCCTTGGGTAGGTTCAAGCGGCATAGGCCTCATTTTAGGCGGCCTCCTCGGAATCGGCCTCCTCTACCGTCTTTGCAAATGCGAAGACTAACGAGGATCAAGCAAAGACCGTATCCCAGACCGTCAGCGCGGTTTTCACTGCCAACCCGCAGGCAACCACAAAGCCAAGCCCGCAAGTGACCAGCATCCAGGCCAGCACCTTTTTCTCACCGGTCAGCTCTCGACGGGTTCCAAGGTAAAGTAGTGCACCAACCAACATCGGCAGCCCCAGAACAGTCAAGGCCTGTGCAATTGTAATCAAGGTCACAGCCCCGGAGCCACCGGAAAGCGACCTCATAACCTACCCCGAAGTCTGGCGATACGATGGCGCCTCCCTCACAAATATGACAAACATCACCGCTGAACTCAGTGGCGACACCTTCACCATCATCGATCAAAACCCGCCCGTTACCAAAGCACTTCTTTTACTTCGGGGCAGAATACTTCCCATAACCTGCCTCTTGCCCAACCCATAGTTCACAGAGAAATTTCACTGAAATACACCTTCAGTTCCAATAGGAAACTCCGACTGGGACACCGAAACTGGAATCTCACCCGAATTGGATTAATTGATACGCACTCGATAATACACTTTCTTCATCCCGACGGCAGGCGCATCAAGCGTGTGAGTCGTGGTGGAGGCGGGGGAAATGGCAGCGTCGATTTGCGACTCGCTTTCCGACCAGTTGGTGAGATCCTCGCTGACCTCTATTGAGTAGGACATTCCCGGGACACTCATCCAGGTGAGCTCGACTTGGTTGCCGGCAACGAAGCAAAAATTGGTGATCCTAAAATCGGAGCGTGCGGTGATGTGGAGATTGTCGAAATCGACCGAAGACATGCCAGGATTTTCGTTCAAGGACAGCAAGCGGATGCCCACGACTCCACCGCCATCACTAGCTCCGGCGGTGTAAGAGAACGAGATGCCCGTGAAAGCCCCGTCAACCACATCAGAGCTAAGAATATCGCCCGAGTCGGCGACTACCTGACCGTCCGAAAGGAGCTCGATCCGAGCGCCCGCAAAGTCCTGAAAGTCGCCCAAGTCACGGTCTCCAATCGCAACGGAGAGAGTATAGGTAACCCCCTCTTCCATTACAGCCGAGAGTGATTGTTGTACCGAGACATTAACTGAGAGAGCAAGCGCATTGCTTCCGCCCACTTCGAGATTTTCGAAATTCGAATAGAAGGTGCCGTCCAGCTTGAAGATCCCCGTATCGTCTGCCCGAGCGCTTGCGTTAATTGTGCCGCTTTCCATCCAGCCGGAGATGAGGGTCGAATCAAAATTGTCGGTTTGGTCGCCGTCGTCGTTGTTATTAAACTCGGCGGTCTCGAAACTCGATCCGGCGATTTGTAATTGCTCGACCTCACCCTGGAGCGCTTTGGCAAAGTTAATGCCCAGGCTTTGTTGCCCGGCCGCATTGTAGTGAACCAAATCCTTCAGCGGCAAATCCGTGTTGATCACCATCGCGACATTTGGATCCAGGGCCGCAACGCGAGCCTGAGCGCTTTGCACAATCGTCCAATTCGTATTTGAAATGGGCACGTCCTTCAGGTGGCCGAGTTGGCCGATCACAAAAGTCATGTCAGGTATCGCAAATTCCTCGCGGACCCTTGCGATGAAATTGGTGAGATTTGCCTCGTAGGCCAGGGCGTTAGGACTGACGGCATTCCCACCAGTTGCGGGAGCATCATTCTCTCCCTGCATCCAGACCATCCCTTTGATCGAGAAGGTCACGCCAGCAGGTAAGGTGGCGATGGCCTTATTCACGGTTGTCAGGAAATCATCGTATCGATTGTCAGTACCCATGTCGTCAGGATTCCACTGGGTGTGAAGATTAGTGCCGCCTGCACCATACTTTACGATCGCGATTTTGCGGGTTGGATGATCGTCTGCAAGGGTTCGGCCCAGCATGACTTCAGGCCCAAACTGACTGGAGTTACCGCCTGTCGCTGAGTTACCTCCAGTTCCCGGCTTTAACGCGCCCCACGACCCGTCCACATCGTTGAAGAGCATCACATCAGCTTGTGACCCTTGGAGTGAAGTTGGCAGGCCGGAGTTAAGCGCTCTCCCTTCGGCATTTGACTGACCTCCAAGGAGATAGACATCCCACTCTTCGTCCTCAACAACAACGTCTACATCAACCTGCGTGAGGGTGAGATTACTGATGGTGCTGGTGGTGCCATTTGCTTCGGAGAGAAGGATAGAATTAAAGTCTGTATCAGAAGTATAGCTGTGGGTGCCAACCACACCATTCACGCTGTCCGACCAAGTGACGGTTCCAAAGTCACTGACGCCGTCATGGCTCGAAAGATCCAATGCGATGGTCAGGGTGCGAGATCCTGAGTTATTCGTGGTCCCTTGAGAAGAGTTCGTGTTTCCAGGTCCAGCCCACATGTCGAGTTCACCACTATTCCTTTGACGAAGAATGATAGTGCCAGTGGCATCGAGATTGAGAAAGTGGTTGGTGGTGGATGGTGAATTATCCTCGGAGAAGCTGATTGAGAGCCAATTATTGCCGGTTCCGGTGATCTGCCCGATCGTCATCGTCAGTTCAAAGATACCTGCGCCGGTTCCCTTGGTATTATTAATATAGGAGCCCAGATTGAGGTGAGCAGAGGAGTTGTTGCTACTGCCAGGCGCGACCCCTCCGTTGTCTGAAAAGGTATCAGAAGAGACCCAGGAACTAGAACCGCCGGCGGCGGTGATGGCATCCTCAAAGATCATAGCGGTGGAGCCGTCAAGCGCCACACCGGTCCCATCAAAAGCTTCATTGACGATAACAATGGTGTCCTGTGCAATGGCAGAAACCAGAAGAAGGACAGTTGTCGTGATGAATGCGAGCCACTGGTCTTTTTTCGGTAAGGTCATGGTGTCTCTTATGGATAAATTCAATAGTGTAAACTCCGTCTTTTTCCAGAATAGCGACCAAACTCCTCAAGCATGATTCGTGTGCTATAGGGAGTAGTTAGCTTCCGGCCTTCTTCGGACTCTTCTTGACCTTCTTTTTCTTCTTCGTGATGAAGCACCGCTTCGCCCAGTCCTGATAAAGCGCGCCCATCGCTTTTACTTTTCCGGGCCTTTGCCCGGCCAGGTTGTTCTGCTCGGTCCGGTCAGCCTGCATGTCGTAGAGCTCCCAGGGCTTCCCTTTTGGGGCGACAAGCTTCCACTTCCCTTGGCGGGCTCCTCGATTTCCCTGATGCTCAAAGAAGATCGGATCCTCACGGTGGAAGGGCTTGTTTTGGAGGAGGGGAAGGAGGCTTTCTCCTTCCGTGGGAAGGATTTCATACCCTTGGAAGGTCTTGGGATAGGTCGCCCCAGAGATCTCAACGAAGGTTTTCATGAGGTCGATGAGGTGGGTCGGTTCCGTCGTGATCTGACCGTTCATCGAAGCCACGATCCCTCTCGGCCAATGCGCGATGAGGGGAGTCGCGATTCCGCCTTCGTGGATGAAGTTCTTATACATCCGAAAGGGGGTGTCGGAGACGTTGGCCCAGCAGGTCCCGTAGTAGACCTCGGACTCAGCGGTGCCCGGCACGCCCTTGCCATTGTTGCAACCCATGAGAGCCGGCCCCGATTGGCCGCCATTGTCATGCAGGAAGAGAATAAGGGTATTTTCGTAGACGCCCATATCCTTCAAAGCCGTCACGATCTTTCCTACGTTCTGATCAATGCAATCAATCATCGCGGCATAGACCGCCATCCGTTCGTCCTGCGACTCTTTTTCCTCGTCTAAAAGTGTCTCCCACGCCGGAATACCTTTACCGCGCGGGCTGAGCTTTAAGCTCTCCTCAATCAGGCCAAGTTTGATCAATTTTTGGTAGCGCTCTTCCCGAATCTTGTCCCATCCGGCGAGATACTTGCCGCGATATTTTTCAACATCCTCCGGCTTTGCCTGAAGAGGGAAGTGCGGGGCATTGTAGGCGAGATACCAGAAAAAAGGCTTCTCCTTCTCGACCGAATCCTCGACATACTTGATCCCTTCATCGGTAAAAGCGTCGGTGGCATACCAGCCTTCAGGCGGATCCGTCTTCTTATCGTAAATGATCTCATTGTCCCTTACCACGAAGCGCTCTGCCTTCCACGAGGAAGGCCGGAAGAAAAAGCCGCCACCTTGCGGGCAACCGTAGAAACGATCGAAGCCACGGCCCAGTGGCCACCACTCTTTCCTGGCATCGCCCATGTGCCATTTCCCCGTGATGATGTTCTCGTATCCCTGCGGCCGGAGAACCTCGGCAATCGTGACACAGCGCTCCATCAGCCTTCCCCGATAACCGGGGTTTTGCGGCCCTTCATCCGTCGTCAAAAGGCCCATCCCCGCCTGATGCGAATACAGCCCCGTCATCAAGCTACTCCGAGTCGGCGAGCAACGGCTCGTATTATAAAACTGTGAAAAGCGAATCCCCTCCCCCGCCAGCCCATCGAGATTCGGGGTCTCAATCTCGCTCCCATAGCACCCTAAATCCGAGTAGCCCATATCATCCGTCATGATGACGATGATGTTCGGCTTCGCCCCCCTGCCCCCGGCAGCCGAAGCCATGCTAAATGAGGCGAGCAAAGAAACGAACGAAGCCTTCAGATTTTCCATCATTTGATTGGGACACATTCAAGCGGATTCGAAATCAGAATGAAATCAGCGAACCACAAAAATATACCCTACTCACATTAACCTCAGGACCCTGAACTACTTTGTTCAAACCACTTCTTCGAGGTGGCTTGAGAGCGCACGACGCATCTCCTTGTCACTTAAACTCTCTTTCCTATGTTCAGCCCAGACCCATCGATCTCTGTAGCGATAACGAGACCCGGCCCACGAGCGCCATGAAGGAAGTAATGATGCTGGCAGAGGTCGGCAATGATATTTTCGGTGATGACCCCACGGTAGCCCGCCTTGAGGACCTGGCGACAAAACTGCTGAGGAAAGCCGTCCTTTCGCTCCCCCTCCGCTCCGGTCCAGTCCAAAGGTGGCTTCATGACCCTCCCGCCAAAAGCAGTTTCCTAGGAGCCCGCCCTATTCCAGAGCCTTCATCAAGGAGCAAGACTCCTTACTCTCTATTCCCTTCCGATAGTAATCCAAGATAGACCTCGACCTCTTCGCCAACATCCGACGCACTTCACGACGCGCTCCCTTCTGACGCGGAATTACCATATCGTCGTAAGCCGTTGTTTCATGCCGCATCCACGCGATCACGGCAGCCTCCACCCGGCGTTCGATTGGGATCCGTTTGGTCCTGGCCACGGTCCCACTCCCAACCGGCACGGCATGGATTGCCACAATCTTCGCCATCTTTTTGGCAAGAGTTTGATACTCCGGTGCAAAATTCAGAAACTCCACCAACGCCGTTTCAAAATCGTTTGCATAAACCTCCTGTTCCTGCGCCCGCCTCTTTCTTCCGACTTCAAGCTTCCTCTCATAAGCCGGATCCTCTCTCTCCTTCCTCAGTTCCTGCTCAAGAACATCAATCCGGTCTGCCGGCGCCCATATCCCCCTCGAAAATTTCTTCCGCCCCTTCATCTCATACATTGTCCAAGTCGGCCCATCCTTTTTAATCCTCCGACTCAAGGCAGCATCGCCCGGAAGCAACAAGTCCCAGTCATCCGGCACCCTCAAAACCCGACCATCCGATGTCAAAACCTCCCTGGCATCTTTCGACGGCCTCACCTCCAGCTTTTCGTGCAACATAATCCTGACTTCTTCTACGCTTTCCCCTGTTGGCTTTCCCGATAAACCTTCGGTGTCATTCCTACGATTCTCCCAAACTGCTTCGTAAAAGCACTCTGATCGCTGAACCCACAAGTCACCGATATTCCCACCAAACTCTCGTCGGTATTTTCCAATAAGTGACAAGCGGCATCGATCCGACAACGGCTGATGTATTGCTTCGGCGACAGCCCTAGCAACCCCTCCATTCTTTGGTTAATCTGATACCCCGACAAGCCAGTTGCTTTGGATAAATCGCTCAACCTCAGCGGTGCATCCAAGTGATTTTTCACATAATCCATCACCCTCGCCAGCGATTCCAAATCCCTTGGACTGGAAGCCACCCCATCGATATCCCGCGAAATCCCGGACAATCCTCTCACCTGCCCATCAAGTCCTTTCAAAGGGCGCTTCCAGGTCAGGCACCACCCCTGGCGTCCGTCCCGATAGACATGCAATTCCAACTGACTTCGAATGGCCGGCCCACCGGCCAGGATCGCCCGGTCCTGCTCTTCAAAGTCTTCCCCCAGCGGCCCGGGAAAAACCTCGGCAGCCGTCTTACCCAACAGATCATCCTTTGCCCCCCCTCCGCATCTCTTCACCAGTGTTTCATTGACGAAGACATATCGCCTTTCGTCATCCTTCACAAAGTAGACCGTATCCTGAACATCATCAAAAACCTCCCCGCCCCAAAAAGGCGCAGCGAGGCTCTCCAAAAACTCTCTTTGACCAAATTCTTTCACGCTCGATATCCGTCAAAAACCTTGTGTGAAAAATAGCGTTCCATGCGATCCGGAAAAACCGTAACCACCCGACTTCCTGCACCCAACTCTTCAGCAACTTTCAGCGCTGCCGCGAAATTCAATCCCGAACTCGGCCCCACCGGAACCCCCTGCCCTAACCTTCCCGACCGCCAACCCTTCTCAAGAATATGTCGGGCAATTCTATCCTTCGTCGAACCACTCGGGTTCATAAACTCCAGCTTGCACCAAATCTCCAGTCCACCGTCCAAAGACACCGGAACCAACGGAGTCGCTGGAGTCTGATGAATGTATCTCGCCCCCTCCGGCAACACGCCTGTTCTCTCGGACATGCTTCGAAGCCTATCAACCCTGCCTCTTTTGTCAAAATCGACACCGATTTCTCTGCTTCGAGACAAGACAAAGCGATACTTCCTGTTCATCTTACCCGCATGTCCAACGATCGCCCCATTTTTGAAGGCTGCATTCCTGCACTCATGACCCCCTGCGATGCCAACGGCACCGTCAACTACGACGCTCTCGTCGAAACGGCCAAGGAACTCGTCGCACAAGGCATGCGCGGAGTCGTCTATTGCGGATCCATGGGTGACTGGCCCCTCCTCACTGTTTAACCGCGCATGTAAGGAATCACGCGACTCGTTGATGCCGGCATCCCGACCGTCGTTGGAACCGGAGCTCAAAACACCACCATCGCGGCAGCTCACGCCGCCCACGCCTGCGAAGTTGGCGCAGATGGCCTCATGGTCATCCCCCGGGTCCTCTCCCGTGGAAGCTCACCCGCGGCCCAGGTTCACCACTTTAGCGAAATCCTCAAAGCCGGCGGTGATCTGCCCGCCGTCATTTACAATTCACCATACTACGGCTTCGAAACCAAAGCCGACCTCTTCTTCTCTCTCCGCGACAAGTTCTCCTCACTCGTTGGTTTTAAAGAATTCGGTGGAGCCGATTCCCTCAGCTATGCCGCCGAAAACATCACCAGTCAGGATGAGTCGCTCATCCTCATGGCCGGAGTAGACACCCAGGTCTACCATGGTTTCGTCAACTGCGGAGCCACCGGAGCTATTACGGGCGTAGGAAATGCCCTCCCTAAAGAAATCCTTCGGTTTATTGAACTCTGTGAAGCGTCGGCCAAGGGAGATCCACAAGCCCGCCGCTACGCCCTAGAACTCTCCGAGGCTCTCACGGTTCTCTCCACCTTCGACGAAGGCCCTGACCTCGTTCTCTACTACAAGGAACTCATGGTTCTCGAGGGTCACACCGCCTACGAGTATCAGCTAAATTCCTACGACCAACTGAGCCCTGCCCAAAAGCAATTCCTTCACAACCAGCACGCCCTCTTCCGTAGCTGGTGGAGTAACTGGGAAGGTAAATAAACCAAAACCGAAGCTTGGATATCAGCTCGAGCCATTCTCACGGTGAAAATCATCGACTCCCACACTGGCGGCGAACCCACTCGCACGATTGTCTCCGGCCTCGACCTACCCGTCGGTGCCGTCGCCACTCGTGATTTCCTCGAGAACGAAGCCGACTGGGTTCGAACCACGCTCATCAACGAGCCACGTGGCTTCGACGCCATCGTCGGGGCCTGTCTCTGCGAACCGGATGATTCAACTTGTGTCACCGGCGTCGTCTTCTTCAATAACCTCTCGTGCCTCCACTCTTGCCTCCACGGGACAATCGGCATCGTGGAAACCCTCGCTCACCTTGGCCGAATTGAGCCCGGTGAACACCGCATCGAAACTCCCGTCGGAATCATCACCGCAATCCTTGCCGAGGATCACGCCATCACTGTCAAAAACATCCCGTCCTACCGCTTCGCGAATGACGTCGAAGTCACCCTTCCTGACAGAACCGTCGTAACGGGAGACATTTCATGGGGAGGCAATTGGTTCTTCCTTATCTCAAATCAAGGTCCGGAAATCAAACCGGGGAACATCGCGGCTCTCACCGACTTTACCAAAACGGTTCGCGACTCATTGCACGCCCAAAAAATCACCGGTGAAAACGGCGGTGAAATTGATCACATCGAGTGCTTTGCCGTACCACAACAAGGAATCAAAGCCGACTCCCAAAACTTCGTCCTATGTCCCGGCTCAGCCTACGACCGCTCTCCCTGCGGCACCGGAACCAGCGCCAAGCTCGCCTGCCTCGCCGCCTCCGGCGAGCTCGCCGAAGGTGAAAGCTGGCATCAGGCCTCCATCATCGGCAGTGTCTTCGAAGGATCCTTCGAATCCCTTTCCGACTCCGAAAAGGTCACTCCGATCGTCACCGGCCGGGCCTTCGTTACCGGCGAGACCACGATCATCATTCATCCCGACGACCCCTTCAAACACGGCATCCCTGCCCCCTGATCATAAATTTCACAGCTAAAAGCCGCAGCTTTTGACTACCATCCTTAAAACTAACTCCTAAAACTCTCTTCACTATGAACCTCACCGGATACTCCTTCATCGGCAATAGCCGTGCTACCGAAAGCTCAGACTACTTCACCGCCTCCAATGCATCAACAGGTGAGGCCCTCGAACCCACCTTTTACTCCGCGACCACCAACGACCTTCAAAAGGCTGTCTCCTTCGCCACTGAGGCATTCCAGACTTACTCCAAGATCGATCCCAAAACACGCGCTAAATTCCTCCGCACCATCGCGGAAAAAATCAACGCCGCCGGGTCCGATATTACTCCTCGCATGATGGCCGAAGCCGGTCTCCCGGAACCTCGCTGTGAAGGCGAGCGCGGACGCACCGCAGGCCAACTCAACATGTTTGCCGACCTCATCGAAGAAGGTTCATGGGTCGATGCCCGCATCGAAACTGCCGACCCCGATCGCGCGCCCATTCCAAAGCCCGACCTCCGATCCATGCGCCGTCCTCTTGGACCCGTTGCCGTCTTCTGCGCCTCCAACTTCCCTCTCGCTTTCTCAGTCGCCGGTGGTGACACCGCCAGCGCCCTCGCTGCCGGATGCCCGGTTATCGTCCGTGCTCACTCAGCCCACGCCGGCACTGCTGAAATCGTCGCCAGCGCCATTCAAGCCGCCGTCATCGAATGCGGCATGCCCGAAGGAACCTTCTCCATGATCTTTGATTCCGGAATCGAACTCGGCACCGCCCTAGTCACCAATCCTGGAATCAAAGCCGTTGGCTTCACCGGTTCACGCTCCGGCGGTCGCGCCCTCATGGATGCCGCCGCCGCCCGCCCCGAGCCTATTCCGGTCTTCGCCGAGATGTCCTCAGTCAACCCCATCTTCATCCTCCCCGGAGCGATGGCCGAGCGCGGCGAAGCGATCGCCCAGGGACTCGTCAGCTCCGTCACTCTCGGCGCTGGCCAATTCTGCACCTGCCCCGGCCTCGTCTTTGGCCACACCTCCGAAGCCTTCGAATCCACCCTTCAGGGCGGCTTCAACGATGCTGCTCCTGCGACCATGCTTCATGGAGGCATCCTCAACAACTTCGCCACCGGCCTCAAAAAACTACGAGGCCAAAGCGGCGTTGATACGATCGCTGAAGTTTCCTCGGACGAAACCAATAAAGCCTGCCCTGCCATTCTTAAAGCCAGCGCCAGCGACTTCACCTCAAACTCTGAACTCAGCGCCGAAATCTTCGGGCCATCCTCTCTTGTCATTGAGTGCGGATCGGCAGAGGACATGATCCAAGCCGCTCGCTCGCTTGAGGGACAACTCACGGCCACCATTCACGGCACCAACGAGGAACTTGCAAACGCAGGTGAACTCCTTCAAATCCTCGAACAAAAGGCGGGGCGCGTCATCATCAATGGCTTCCCGACAGGGGTTGAAGTCAATTCCTCCATGGTTCACGGCGGACCCTACCCCGCTACTTCAGACGGTGCCAGCACCTCGGTTGGAACCGGAGCAATCCTCCGATACACCCGCCCGGTCAGCTATCAGGGATTCCCCGATTCCTCACTCCCAGCCGAACTCCAGGAGGCAAATCCTGCAGGCATCGCTCGCCTCGTGAACGGCAAACTCAAGTGCTAGAAACCCCTGAGCTTGAGCATTCGCCCGAGCCACAGAACCTATGCCCAAGGAAGTTCTCATCGTCGGAGGTGGAGTTGTCGGACTTTCCACCGCCCACTACCTGGCCTCGGCTGGTCACCCGGTGCGAATCATCGAGCGCGACATATCCCTCGCGAGTAGCTGCTCCGAGGGTAACGCCGGCATGGTGGTACCTTCACACTTCATTCCCCTCGCCGCTCCGGGGGTTATCTCGCAGGGATTGAAATGGATGCTCAATCCCAAGAGCCCATTCTTTCTTCGCCCCCGCCTCTCCCCGAAATTGGCTCGCTGGATCTGGCTATTCACCAAACACTCCACAAAAAAACACGTCGAAAATACGAAGGAACTCCTGCGCGACTTGTCGCTAGAAAGCCGACGCCTCCACGTTGAACTCTCCAACAACGAAGATTTCCCCCTTATTCAAAAAGGCCTCCTCATGCTCTGCCAGTCGGATGCCGGATTGGAGGAAGAAGCCGAAGCTGCCGAGCACGCCCATACCCTTGGTCTTGACGCCGAAGTCTGCGGTCAAACCCGCCTTAAAGAATTGGAACCAAACGCTGAGATTACCGCCAAAGGCGGAGTCTGGTGGCCTCAAGATTGCCACCTCTCTCCCGGAGATTTCATCCAGGCGCTTCGGGACTCCATTCTTAAAAACGGAGGCGAATTCATCTCCGGAGAAGTCACCAAACTGGAAGCCGCCAACGGAAGAGTAAATTGCGTTACCACAGAAACCGGGGAAACCTACTCCGCCGAAATCATCGTCCTTGCTGGCGGAATCAATACGACCGAACTCGCAAAACAAGTCGGCCTTGCCCTTCCCATGCAAGGCGGCAAAGGATACTCCCTCACTCTTCCCAAGCCCGTCGCCAACCCTCTCCTTTGCTCACTTCTCAAGGAGGGTCGCGTCGCTATCACCCCCATGGGCGACACTCTTCGCGTCGCCGGGACGATGGAGATCTGTGGCACCGACACATCTGTCAGCAAGCCCCGCCTGCAGGGAGTTATCGAAGCCTTCTGTAAGTTTTACCCGCAGTATTCCCCTTCGGATTTCAAAAACCTCAAGCCCTGGGTCGGCCTCCGCCCCTGCTCACCTGATGGCCTTCCCTACCTCGGATTTTCCCCTCATCAAGACAACCTAATCATCGCCACAGGCCACTCCATGATGGGGCTCTCCCTCGCCCCCGTCACCGGAAGACTCGTGGCCGACCTCGTTTCTGAATCCAAGCCAGCGATCAACCTCACTCAACTTTCTCCCGGACGATTTTAGCAGCAGCTCAATTTGCTACGGTTTATAGAGAGTGAGGGCAATTGCCATCGGCGCCGGCCCCAAATCTGTTGCCCTGCCATTGGCACCTCCTTTACCCGCCTGCTTCGATCCAAGCGATAAACCGAAGATCGAGCTTATCATTACTGGTAATGTTCACCTGTTCGTGACCTACCACTTTAAGGTTGGGACCAAGCCTTTTCCACTTCATCCTCCCCCGTTAATCAACAGTTCTCCACTGGAAAAACCATCCTCATTCACAAGGAAACACCAACCGTGTCTCGTCACCGTCCTGCTCTCAGCTGACTCACTCCCCCCCAGATTGAACCAGCAATCGCAATGGAATAAAACGGGAACGCCATCAGACCTATTCCGAATACCCTCTTGATTGGCATCCAAACAAAGAGACGACACTCCATCTTGCAAGGAAATCCCAACCCAACGGGCGAATCACTGATTCAAGCTCTCCACCAACTCCTTGATGACAGGCATCATACGAATCAGACGCTGGGAATGCTCCTCACGGGAAAACAATGAATCATCGCCCAATCGCACTTCAAGAACCGGATGATCGCCGGTTTCGACTTTGGAATCATCACTCCAAATCTCCGACCGGCTCAACTCATCAATTGTTTCCTCCAGCGAATCAGGGACCAAAAAACGTGGGGATCGGTGGGAATCCTCATCTCCTGTTACCATCACAAAGCCCTTCATTGACTCCCCCTCCCCGCCACATCGCTCCCAGATCCAGTCATCAAGATCACCTTCCACCAGCGGCGGGTAAAAAACAATTCTCACTCCAACCTCGGTCTGATGGGAGGTTAAATACTCCGCAAAGCCAAACCCGAAGGCCGGTCCCGAACCTCGCGAAGCTTGCGGGATCGCAACGACCACTGGTTTGCGGGAATCCCGATCTCCGGCTTTAATCCAGATCGTAGACCAAAGGAGTCCGTTCGCAGAATCAATCTGACTACGATGAACTTCGTACCCCAAATTTTCAGACCCGAGGGTTCCGGCAGTCATCGCATTCAACTGACGAAATGCTTTCTGCCCGATTTCAGTGCCTATTTCCCGTTCTCCAATGAGACTATTTAGCTTCAGGAGATAATTAGACATTTCGGGCACGGTAATTTCTCCTTCAAAAGGTTTGCTTTCCTCCTGATCCGCAGTTGCCCCCAAATACAGGGCGATGCAAACAGATACGATTAGCAGAGCAGGAACCACGGCCAAGGTTATCTTGATCCCACTGATTTTCGAAGCTTGAGGTGTCTCGGTCATTCTGAAAATAAAAGTGCAATTTCGTGGGCCGCTCGCTCGTGAACCCCGGGTTCACCTAGCTTCGAAGCCGCTTCCACCAGCTTGCAAGAAAGCTTGGCCCGTTCATCCGGATTCGCAAGTGCCCTTCCCAACCAAAGCGCTACCTCGTAGGCATTTGCTTCGTTTTGGATGAATTCACGCGCCAATTCACGACCAGCGAGGATATTGATCAATCCAATGAACTCCAGCTTCACTAATTGTTTCGCCACAAGAAAGGTAGGCCACGCTACCCGATAAACGAGGCAATAAGGCATTCCGTAATAAGCGGCTTCCAACGTCGCCGTCCCACTGGCAACCACTCCGCAGGTCACTGTTTGCATCAGGTGCTGACTTCTCCCGGTTTGCACCTCGACAAGTCCATTTGGCAAACCGCTCTCCGTCAAATATCCGTTCATGATCCGAGCAACCTTGACGCTAGCCGCCGCCGCGACAAACCGAGTGTCAGGTCTCTCATCCAACATTCGACCTATTGATTCCAACATCATTGGAAAAAGCCGACTCACCTCCTTGGACCGGCTCCCCGGGAAGAGCCCGACCACATTTTCCTCGCGAATGACCTCGATTCGTTTCTCCTCCAATTCATCAACCAAAGGATGACCCAAACAGCGACTTCGAAGTCCCGCCTCCTCAAAAATCGGCACCTCAAATGGAAAAAGGCAAAGCATCAGATCGTGGGTCATGGCAATCTGAGGAATCCTTTTTTGATTCCAGGCCCAGACCTGGGGGGCCACATAGTGCACAATCTTGGTCTTCGGCAGTTTTTCGTGAACTTGTTTCGCCAGGCGTAAATTGAACCCGGGATAATCGATTAAGAGCAAAACTGCGGGCTTCACTTCCAATATCTCAATGAGAGTCTCCTCAAACCGTTCTTTGAACCAACTATATCGGCGGAGAACCTCCCAGACGCCAACAACCGCCGCATCTTCGACCCAATCCCGGACTAATCCTTCGGAAAGCCTAGACATTTCCGGACCTCCAAGCCCCCGGAATTCGAAGCCACCGGCTTCCCCTTGGAGAGCCTCCATTAACTCGGATCCATGAGTGTCTCCACTCACCTCGCCTGCCACCACATAGACCGTTCTACTCATCGACAGGCTTATGCTAGAGCAGGAGAAAAATATTCCAAACTGCAAATCACGTCACAAGGGCTTGCTTCTCCCCCCAGTAGGCGTTAACTCCTCCTTCCCAGACGAATTATGTCCGAAAATACCGATCAAAACCCCGACGACGGCCCAAGCCCAATCGGTGAAATTTCGCAAGAGCCTTCAGCCTTCGAAGCCTTTCTTGACGCCAACCAGAAGAAGCTCATCATCTTGGGGATTCTCGCAATTCTTTGTCTCGTCGGCTACGTCGTCGTCACCGGCTTGCAAAAGATGGCTAAGGAAGATGCCGCAGCTGCCGTCGCAGATGCCCGCACCGTCCCTCAATATGAAGCCGTCAGCAAAGAATATGCAGGGGAAAACGCTGGAGGTTCAGCCATTCTCCTGAAGTCGCAACTTCTCTGGGGTGACCAACTGCAGCAAGATGCAATTGAAACTCTCGAGACCTTTGTAACAGATTATCCCGAGCACCCTGCCGTCGGCAGCGCCTACGCCAGCCTCGGATCTTATCAACAGCAACTCCAGAACTATGACAAGGCGAAGGAAGCATTCCAGAAGGCCGCCGATAGCGAGTCAGCGGCATCATCGCTTGGCCTCCTTTCCTTAGGAGATCTTGCCCTGCAGGCCGGCGAAGATGAAAAAGCCGAGGGAATCTATAACAAAATCATTTCCGAATACGAGAGCTCTCACCTTCAGGTGAAATCAATGGCCCAAAACCGCCTTAAACTTATCAACGTCGACTCGCCCACTGAAAAGGCTCCCGAGCCGCCTAAGCCACCCTCCACGCCGGGAGCCATTACTCCTCCGGTCAAAGTCCCAGGAATTACTCCTGCAGTCAGCCCTAGCGTTCCGACTCCGGGAACAGCTGAACCTTCCGGAGAAACCACCACTCCAGCTAAACCGGAGATAAACTCGGAGCCTGAAAGCACCCCCGGGGCGGAAACCGAGCCTACACCTGAAGGCGATCCAGGCACTGAAACCACGACGACTAATGAGTCTGTTGAGCCCACAATACCTGCGGGTCCTGAGACTCCGGCTGGTTCCACGCCTGAATAATCTCGCCCTCATCACTTCCGGCTTCACATTAGGGCTGTCGTGGCCCATTAAACTTATACCAACTCTTTAAGACCGTGTTCGAAAAAATTATCAGCAAAAATCCTGAAACTCCTCAGGCCCCTCGTCCCGCCGCTCCGGCCCAAGCTCCTCAAGCCCCCGCAGCAGCTCCAACCGCTATTCCTGAGCAATATGCCGCTCCGGCAGCTCCCGTCAGCAGCCCTACCGGTGGTCAGCGTAACATTCTTAGCAACGACGTTCACATCAAAGGCTCCGTCCGCTTCACTGACGACCTCCTTGTTGATGGACGAATCGAGGGTGAAATTAGCTCCAATGGAGCTCTAACCATTGCTGAAAATGCTCACATCAAAGCCGAAGTATCTACCAAATCCGTCGTCATCTACGGCAAGGTTCACGGCAATATCGTCTGCACCGAGCGCGTTGAAATCAAGGGCAGTGCCGAAATGGTCGGTGACGTCAAGGCCGGCACCCTCTCAATAGAGCCTGGAGCAATTTTCGTTGGTAAGTCCGAGGTCGGAACTCCTTCAGCCGCCCCCAAAAAGGTAGCTCCGGCCCCTCAAGGCGGGAATAATAAAAAGCAGGGCGACCAGTCCAACAAGGGTCAGGCCAAAGCCTCCTAGGGTTGTCACTCTACCAGCGCCTTGGCCTTCGGTTTTTTTAAAGACAAGAGCAAGAGGCCTCTCGAGGTCACTTGCCCTCTTTGCCAGTACAGCCAACAGGAATCCCAGCTGGCCGTTTCATCGTATTGTAAAGGTTGCGGTGCTTACTTGACCTTTGAGAAAGACGGCGAAATCAAAGCTCGCCCCAAAGCTCCACCCGATCCTTTCGCACATCGGCCTCCGCAGCCGAAGGTCGACATCGAATACAAGGCACGAGAGGAGGCACCAGTTACGATCCCGACGGAGTCCTCCGATCTTTCTTCCCCTGATTTACCAAGAGAGGCGGCTCCGGTAGTCACTCAGGAACTCCCGGCAGAATCCGAACAAGACACCTCGGCAGACGAGACCATCGCTCCGCTTCCCGACCTGACGCCACTTCCTCCTCCCGAGGATCCTTCTCCTACTTCTCCGGCTGGCAACGATGATTCGCCTTCAAGATATCACGGAAACGAGGAAGAAATCGCAAACCCGTGTTCTATCAAGCTTGAAACCCGGGAAGTCGCCTGCTTCGAATGTGGTGATAGCCACGCCGCCAACATCCGGGCGAACTCCACGCAATGCCGAAGCTGTGGCCGCTTGATTTCCATGGAAGACCGGGAAATCAAAGGATCTATCAGCAGTCGTGTTCAAACCCGTGGAGATGTCCATATCTTTAAAAAAGGAATAGTAAATAGTGCTCCAATCCAGTGCCATAATCTTGTCGTTGAAGGTGATTTCACTGGAGACGCCGATTGTTCCGGCGATCTAATCCTGCGACGCAGCGGAAAAGTCACCGGAAAAGTCATCTGCAAACGCCTCCTCGTGGAGAAACGGGCGAAGATCGAGTTTATCAACTCCGTGGAGATGGACGAGTGCAAGATCGACGGACTTGTCACCGGCCACCTCACCTGTCATGGCCTCCTCGCTCTCGAAAAAAAAGCCACCCTGACCGGAAATATCAAGGTCGGCCGCCTTACAGTTGCTGATGGAGCCAAGCACACTGGTCAGATTCAGATGGGCGGTTTTTAGTTCTGGCCTTGCCCTGACCAATCCGGGAAGATTTCGGAATGACATCAAACGAGCCTGTTCTTGATCTTAAAGAGGATATTCTTCGACTCAAAAAGGAGAAAAACGCAGTCATTCTGGCCCACAACTATCAGGTCGGTCCCATTCAAGATATCGCAGACTTTGTAGGTGATTCGCTCGGCCTCGCCTACAAGGCTAAGGAGACAGACGCGGAGGTCATCGCTTTCTGCGGCGTTCACTTCATGGCAGAAACCGCTAAAATTTTAAATCCTGAGAAAACGGTCGTTCTTCCAGACAAAGATGCCGGATGCTCCCTGGAACAAGCCTGCCCTGCCGATCAACTCGAAGACTTCCTTAAGAAAAACGAGGATAAAAATTACTACGTGATCGCCTACATTAATTGTTCGGCTGGAGTCAAAGCACTTTGCGACGTAATCTGCACCTCAGGCAATGCACCAAGGATCGTCAACCAGGCCCCCGAAAATCGCCCCATTCTTTTTGTCCCCGATGAAAATCTCGGACAGTGGGTCATCGAGCAAACTGGTCGTCAAATGGATCTGTGGAAAGGCAATTGCTATGTCCACGTCGAGTTCACCCAAAACTCCATTCAAAAGATTAAAGACGAGTATCCGGACGCTGTCGTTGTCGCCCACCCCGAATGCCCCAAGGCAGTGCGGCTTCTTGCAGACGAAGTTTGTTCAACCGAAAAGATGGTTCACTTCTGCCGTGATACGCCAGCGCAAAACGTCATCGTGGTCACGGAATCCGGCATGCTTCACCGCTTACAAAAAGAGATTCCCGGTAAAAACCTCATCGCCGGTCCAACCGATCACTGCGCGTGTGCGGATTGTCGCTACATGAAAATGAATACGTTGGAGAAACTCCACGCTTGCCTCGACAAATTGGAGCCGCAGGTCGAACTCCCCGAAGACGTGAGAAAAAGGGCCGAAATTTCTCTCGTCCGTATGCTGGAACAATCCAAGTAGACGAAGCCAAGAAAGATAGTGGCGACAAGAATAGCAAAACTGATCAAACAGAGCTCAAAACTGTCTAAAAAACGCGTCATTGCTCTCAGCTCGGCAGAGGAACTCGCTCGCCGCTTGTCAATCCCTTAGGATCTGCCATAGGGTCGCGACATGCCCACCAGCCCATTCCAGGTCGCAATCGTCGGACGCCCGAACGTCGGGAAGTCCGCACTTTTTAATCGTCTGGCCGGGCGACGCATCGCAATCGTTCACGATCAACCGGGCGTCACCCGCGATCGGATAGCAGCACCTTGTACCTTAACCGAGACTCCGTGCGAACTCGTCGACACTGGAGGTATTTGCGCCGCCAATGAAGACGGCTTTTCAAATGCTGTCACTTTCGAAGCGCGCATAGCTATGGACTCGTCGGATCTCATCGTCTTCGTGGTCGATGCCCGTGCTGGCATTAATCCAATCGACGAGGAAGTAGCGATGCTCCTTCGCAAATCAAATCCCAATGTCATCCTCGTGATGAACAAGGCCGATAGCGCGGATCATGACAATACCGCCAGCGACTTCGCACGCCTTGGATTTGGCTCTGGTATTCCAACTTCAGCTGAACACGGGCGAGGCATGGATATCCTCACCGACACCATTGATGAGGAACTCTCAAAACTGGAAGCCCGTGAGCAGGAGGAGACTGATCTTGATGACTTAAAAGATGGATTGAAAATTGCGGTCGTTGGAAAACCAAACGCCGGCAAGTCATCTCTCATCAACGCTATTCTTAAAGACGAGCGTACCATCGTCTCCGACGTTGCCGGGACCACTCGCGATGCAGTCGATATCCCTTACGTTTGGGGAAATGAAAAACACAACCTCATCGACACCGCTGGTCTTCGGAAACGCTCCAGCATGGAGGATTCCATCGAAGTTTTCTCGGCCATGCGAAGCGAACGCTCCATCCGCCGGGCTGATATTTGTCTCCTCGTCGTTGATCTTGCCGCCGGAGTAGCCGCGCAAGATCGTAAGATTGCCCGCCTGATCCAGCAGGAAAAAAAACCCTGCCTGATCATCGCCAACAAGTTCGACCTTTTCCACCCAGAAGGCCAAAAAACAGCACGACTTGAAGCCGCCGAAGACCACCTCCGACGTGAACTCTTCTTCCTCGACTATGCTCCTTTCGTTTGTGTTTCCGCCATGAAGGGCCACGCAATTCAGCACATTTTCAAAACGATCACTCGCATTCGCGACAACGCCCAGGATGTCATCGGCACCGGACCTCTCAACCGCCTGCTTCAAGATGCCTTTATTAAAAATCCGCCGCCCGAGCACAAACGCCACCGTAAGCGGATGAAGCTCTTTTACGCCACTACAGCAGTCAACGATCGCTATCAGGCCATTCCCGTTCCCGAGTATGTTCTCTTCGTAAACGATAAGCACCTCATCGTGGAATCCTTCCAAAATTACCTGATTAACCAGATCAAAGACAAGCACCCCACCGACGGATTACCGATTCCACTTTCCTTCCGATCCCGGAGCAAAAAAGATCGGATGGAACGATCCTAGATATCGATTCCTCTCCCTCATTATTGATGAACCTGCGAAATCTACGTTCATCCTCAGAGTTCGTCGCGACGTCGCCACCAAGTTTGCCCAACATACCAGCTCTGCCCCTCATCCGAGCGGGCAGATTCAGCCTTTTTTGCGTCAAATGCCATCTGATCATTGGCACAGTTCAAAGCAAAGATCGCTCGTTAGTTCGTCCTATCAGGAGGGCCCCGAACTCTCTTTGTGAACGAAAAAACAAGCACATCTCCGACAACATTGGCGGAGCCCTGATTTTCTCAACTCCATCCGATTTTAAATACCTCTCAAAAAAGCCATAGAATATTCAAATCAATGAGCCGTAAAACACTTTTCTTACTTACGTTCTTTCTGCTTTCAGCCCAAGCCGACGAACACGTTCTTAAGCGGATTAAATACAACAACCCAAGCCTAGTCGTTGATCTTGGCGTTGGTCTTTGGGCCTGGCCGCTGCCTATGGATTGGGATGGCGACGGCGATTTCGACCTCATTGTTTCCTGTCCCGACAAACCATACAACGGCACCTACCTTTTTGAAAACCCCGGCGGCTCAAAAATGCCTGTCTTCAAAAAGGCCGTCAGAATCGGAGATGGAAATTCCAATATTCATGTCTCCTACCCCGCCAACAAACCAGTCGTTTTAATGCCCGGCTCCCAACTTCAAGACTTCGCCGGCCAAGGCTACGGGAACAAAAAGAAACTCTACGAGACCACGATCACCAAAGGCTTTGGCAATATCCGCGCCAAGCAGTGGAAGATGGCAGACTACGATGGAGACGGACTCCACGACCTCATAGTCGGCGAGGGCTATTGGGGCGAATACGGCTGGGACAACGCCTACGATAGCCAAGGCAATTGGACCAATGGCCCCCTGCGCGGCTGGGTCTACCTCCTGCGAAACACCGGCACCAACAATTTTCCGGCATACGAGGCGCCCCGTAAAATAGAAGCTGCGGGAAGACCGGTTGACGTTTTCGGCATGCCTTCCCCTAACCTCGTTGACTTCGACAAAGATGGGGACCTCGATCTTCTCTGCGGTGAATTCCTCGATGGC
Organism: Akkermansiaceae bacterium; assembly: GCA_039768565.1. Taxonomy (GTDB): domain Bacteria; phylum Verrucomicrobiota; class Verrucomicrobiia; order Verrucomicrobiales; family Akkermansiaceae; genus SW10. Next base: position 26,197 of record JBDNAG010000193.1, read on the forward strand.
TTCACTTACTTTCAAAACACCGGATCCGCCACCGTTCCAAAATACGCATCAGGAATTCGGCTCCCCCATCATATGCACGTCCAAATGATCACTCCCACCGCCATCGATTGGGATCAGGATGGCGATCAAGATCTCATCGTAGGTGATGAAGACGGTCGTGTCGCTTTTATGGAGCACACTGGAACAATCAATCCCGACGGCACTCCGGGCTTTCTTGCTCCGAGGTATTTTAAACAGGAAGCAGACGACCTCAAATTCGGAGCTCTCTCGACCCCCGTTGGATTCGATTGGGACGGCGATGGCGACGATGATATTATTTCAGGCAACACGGCCGGAAATATTGCCTTCTTCGAAAACCTCGATGGCAAAGCCATCCCAAGATGGGCTGCTCCGGTTCTACTAGACGCTGATGGCAAAACCATCCACATTCAAGCTGGTCCAAACGGTTCCATTCAGGGCCCCTGCGAAGCAAAGTGGGGCTATACCACCCAGTCGATTGGCGATTGGGATCACGACGGGCTCCCTGATCTTATGATCAATTCCATTTGGGGTAAAATCGAATGGTTTCAAAACGTTGGTACTCGCACCAAGCCCAAACTAGGCCCGGCTCGACCAATCACCGTTGAATGGTCCGCAAGGCCTCCGAAACCGTCATGGAACTGGTGGAGCCCCGAAGGCCAAAACTTTGTCACCCAATGGCGAACTACTCCAATCATCGTCGATTGGAACAAGGATTATCTCAACGACCTCATTGTCCTCGATCACGAGGGATACCTTGCCTTCTTCGAACGAAAAAAAGATCATACTCTCCTTCCCGGCAAGCGAATCTTCATCACCGAGACTGGCCGGCTTCTTGCCTTAAACACCCAGCACGCTGGCAAAAGTGGACGCCGTAAAATTGACCTGATCGATTGGGATGGAGACGGAGATCTCGACCTTCTCGTCAATTCAATCAATGCCGAGCTCTACCGGAACGAAGGTCAGCTCAGAGGTAAGACTGTTTTTAAAAAGGCCGGGCATCTCGCCAAGCGTAAAATCTCCGGCCACAGTTCAAGCCCAACGACCATCGACCTCGATGGCAACGGCAAACGAGATCTTTTGATCGGAGCTGAGGACGGACGATTTTACCATATGAAGCGGTAAAACCACTCACTCCTTTTTTCTTCCGCTCCAGCCATCGAGAAGGCATCCTCACGGCATCGTTATGGCCTTGCTCGACGTCAAAAATCTCACCACCCGCTTTCACACCAGAAACGGTATCGTTCACGCGGTCGACGATGTTTCCTTTGCACTAGAAAAGGGAGAAACCCTGGGAATCGTAGGCGAATCGGGATCTGGTAAATCAGTAACCTGCTATTCATTACTCGGACTGATCCCCCAGCCTCCGGGAAAAATCCACTCCGGAACGGCTATGTTTGAAGGGACAGATCTGCTCAAGGCTAACGAAAAGACACTCCGAAAAATTCGAGGGAAGAAAATCTCAATGATTTTCCAGGACCCCATGACCTGCCTAAACCCGGCTCTGAGAATTTCAACGCAACTGACCGAGCCCCTCGAATTGCATGAGGGCATGAATGGAAAACCCGCACTTCATCGAGCCATCGAAGCACTGGAAGAAGTTGGTATTCCAGAAGCGGAGAAGCGCATCAAATCCTACCCACACGAATTTTCAGGAGGGATGCGACAGCGTGTCATGATCGCGATGGCTCTGATCACCCGCCCGGAAATTCTCATCGCCGACGAACCGACGACAGCGCTCGATGTTACCGTACAAAAGCAGGTTCTTGATTTGATTAAGGACCGCCAGAACACTCTCGGCACCGCCGTCGTCCTTGTGACCCATGACCTTGGGGTCGTTTCCCAAGTCTGTGACAAGGTGAATGTCATGTATGCAGGTCGCGTCGTGGAATCTGCCACCGCCACCGACCTCTTCGCAGATCCACGGCACGCCTATACCCGCGCGCTTCTGAAGAGCATTCCCGCGATGCACGAAAAAGGTGACACTCTTTACACCATTCCCGGACTTCCCCCCAACCTCAACACCCCCCCATCCTCGTGTTCCTTTCAGCCCCGTAACACCCTGGGAGACAACTCTCTTTGCCTCAACGATAAAGCCCCGCAGCTCAAGGAAATTGTTCCCGGACATCAGGTCCAGAATTGTCCTGGCTGTCTTGCTACCTGATCGCCATGGAATTTCAGGTCGATGGATTCATCCTCTATCTCGCCACTGAGAGAGGCCTCTCGACAGCCTACCAACTTTCCGTCCGACAAACGCTCGACAAACTTCTCGAGTGGGCCCCCAAGCAGGACCACAAGCAATGGCGGGATCTTGGCACTGATGAACTCTCGGGTTTTCTAAGCTACCTTCGAAAATCAGAAATCGATGCCTCCTCATTGCGCATTGCTATCGTTCATTTGAAGATCTTCTTTCGCTTTCTTCAGAAGCGACACCATATCGAAATCGACCCGGCTGAGCCCCTTCTATCGCCAAAGACAACCGCTAAGCTTCCGGAAACACTGAATGCTGAAACGGTCGAACAACTACTGTCCTCGATCAATGCGGAGAAGAAGCTTGGAAAACGAGACTTGGCGCTTCTGGAGCTTTTTTATGCTTCAGGTCTTCGATTGTCTGAGATCTGCAACGCCCGACTGGAATTTTTGGATCTTGACGATCACTTTCTTCGCATCACGGGAAAAGGAAATAAAACCCGCCTCGTGCCAGTGGGCAAACAAGCACTGGCCGCTCTTAATCGTTACCTGAGCAGCGAGAGACCCAATCTCGTGACACGAAAAACGTCCTCCTACATATTCCTTTCGATTCGCGGAGGACCTCTGTCACCGGACCGAGTTCGCCAGATTGTCAAAGAGCGTGCAAAACAGGCTGGGATCGATCAAAATATTTACCCACACCTGCTTCGTCATTCCTTTGCAACCCACCTGCTCGAGAATGGAGCCGACCTTCGTGTGATTCAGGAACTACTTGGTCACGCTGATATTGCCACAACGCAGATCTATACTCACGTCGATCAAAAGCATCTCAAGGTGATACATAAAAACTTCCATCCCCGGGGATGAAAAACGCCCCATCGCCGAAGCGAATGAGGCGTTTGTAAATTAAATGCAAAGCCCTTTAGCGGAGGTAACCCTTCTTACCTCCGATAGCGCGGCGGCGAGTCTTTTCCTTAGTTTCAGCTGCAGGAACCTGCTGACTCTGTGGAAGTAATCCTCCCCCTTCGGCATTGGCATTATTAGAAGCCGGTGTCGCCTGACCATTGGGTAGCATACCACGTCGCTGCGGCAGGAATGCCGCAGCATCACGGGTTTTAAAACTGCTGCTCGAGTAATCTGCACGAAACTCGTCGACATCACTTTGACTCCCCATGATTCGGGGTTGAATCATCACGATAAGTTCCGATTCATTGTTGTCAGAATCATTACTTCCAAAAATCCGCCCGATTCCAGGAATCCTGCTCAGGATGGGGACACCACTGCGGGAGTCGTTGTTCGTGGTAGTCATGATTCCACCGAGAATGACTGCAGATCCGTCATTGACCGTGACCGAGGTTGATAGTGATTCGGTATTAATATCCGGTACCCGGAGATCTCCGATGATCCGGTTTTGACCTACCGAATCTTTGACGAGGGAAATCTCAAGAGTCACCTTATCATCCGAGTTGATGAGGGGCTGGATTTCCAGTTCCAATTGCACGTCGCGGTATTCCACGTTAGTGCTAATACCACCTTGGTTGTTACCCCCAGTGAAACTACTTGAAGGCACAGCGATACGCTGACCAGAAGTGAGCAGTGCCACCCTGTTATTACGAGTAGTGAGCACAGTGCGCTCAAGGGTCTGGAACTTGGTTTGAGTTTCCAGAGCGTTCACAAAAACACCAAAATCATCTCCAAGAAGACCGTATAATGAAAGACCATTTCCGGCAGCACCATTGGCACTTAAAACATCACCAAGTTCAATCAAAGTACTAGGATCGATCACCGACGGAACACCTCCAAAGCTAGCATAACCAGCAGCTGTAAAGTCGGCCCCGGAACGCTGAAGGGCCGAGGCCAAATCAACACCGAAGTTTAGACCATCACCAATTCCATAACTACCAAGAACAGAGGAGAGTGCGACTTGTTGAGCTTCAGAATCAAGATCAGTGATGAGATCACGAACAAGCTCAATATGATGCGGCGGCCCGTTTATGATGATCGTATTAGCAACATTGTCAGCCACGATCAAAGTACGTCCACCCACAAGTCGAGATTCCGGCTCGGTGGGAATAGTCTGCTCCTGAATGTTGGTTCGGCTTCCAGTTCCTCCACCCTGTTGCCCCTGCCCCTGCTGACCAGTGGTGCGGTTATTACTATTCCGGCTACTGGTGTTCTGATTGCTGAGCGAACGGTTGCCACCTTGGCCACCGGTTGCACCATCGCCCAAAGTCGCAACAATGGCATCTTCAGCAATATTAAGAAAATCAGATACCCGCATATATCGCAGTCTGAAAGTCTGACGGGTATTACCACTGCTGGGCTGGTCAAAGCTGTGAATCATAGCCTCGGCCGCTACTAAATCGGCCGGACGACCGAAGAGAAGAATTCGGCTTGTGCGGCGAACGCCAATGATTCGGAGTGGAATTTCCTCACCTGCAGTGCCTGCTCCTGCCGCGTTCGGGGTTGGAACCGGAGTAGCACGGGTTGTTCGTGTAGTCTGGCGACTATTTCCTTGTTCGTTGTATATCTCGTTCATGCGCTCGGCAATCTCCTCGACATCACCATAAACAACCTCAACCCATTTTTCAGCGACGGAGGTCGGAACATCGATCGCCTTCTGGATCTTGATCATTTGGCGAATCAGGGAAGCATTCTCGGTAATAATCAATGAAGATGCATTGGGAACCGCAGCCACTGTTCCGGAGGCACTCAATTGGCCAAGGGCTGCCTGAAGAACTTTCAAAGCTTCCTCCGGCTTAAGGTATTTAAAGACCATTTGATACATCACAAGCTGGTCCTCAGCCGGAAGCTTGAACTCATCATCGTAAAAATCTTTGGGAACCTGGTTCGGGCTCGTGATCGGCCCCGAGGGCACAAGACGAACGATATCCGGCTCCTCTGGAATTGGAATCATGGCAAGTCCCTCGGCAAGGAGAGTCAACTGGAGAAACCTGGCGGCTTCCTTGTTGGTCAGCGGCCCACGCATGGTGAAGGAAACCTCACTCTGGGCGACATCATTGGTCATGATGACGCGCTTTCCACTAAAATCCTCATAAAGTTGAGCCGCCTTGAGCGCGAGAATGTTCGCCTCGTTGATCGAGTCGTTGGCGGTCACAATGACTTTATTAGGGTCCACCTTACGCCCTTGAATTGGACCTGTTGCAGTTACAGTGCCCGGTTGAACCCCTGGAGCAGGAGCCGGGACTGAAGGAAGCGGCGGGACTGTGCCGGGAGCAGGAGGCTCCTGAGCAAAAATTGCGGAGGTTAGCCCGAGAAGGAGAGTGAGAGAAAATTTCATAACTAAAGTGAACTGAATAAAACGGTTTCGAATGAGGGATTACTTTTTAGGTTTCACGAAGCGGACTCTTTGCTGCGATGAGGAACCGGAAGATTTGGTGGAAGTTGTTGATGTCGATGGTAATGGGACCCGACTGCCGGTTGATCCGGACTTGCTCGATTTATCGGACTTCGTGTTAGATGAGGAGCGCCCGGGAATCGGAGGTCGGCTTGGAGTCGGAGGACGATTGCCCTGACTCTTTCCATCTTTGCTATTAGAGGGCCTCCCTTTCGCCGTGCTCGGTCCAGCTGCCTTCTTGAGAACTAGGAATTTGGGATCAAAACCGATTTCGTCAGTTTCCTTGCCCTTTTTGAGAACAACCACCGTCTCCTCAATAAAGTTTCTGGACTGCTTAACCTCTTTTATTTCAAACCCCAATTCGGTGGCATCGGGCCCGGGAATCCGGACACGGGTGCGATCCTTAATATTCATGACCTCCACCTCGGTCTTACCCACATACTTACTGACGGCGACCAGAATCCAGTCACCGAGATCACCGGGAACCTCTTCAACCTCAGCGGGGGGAGGAGGATCTGTAATCGCTGATTTGAGATAAAGATCCTTGTAACGATCGGAACGATGGACGGTGGGAGGAGCAGCAAAGACAAGACCACCTGCAAAGATCGTTAATAAGATGACGAGAGTGAGTTTCATGATTTGTTAGGTTGCGGAGATTAATCTTCGTCGACGGGCGGGAGAATCCATTTTTCGATCTCAATCTCGACCTCAATTCGAGTGATATCGTTGTTTTGAGGCTTCGCCTCCATTTTGGTGATGACCTGGCGCTGACCGATTTGGTCGATCGAAGTGAGCCAAGAAATGATATCACGCTCCATTCCGGTCACCTTAAAGAGAACCTTAACCCGATCAAAGTGAGTACCAGGTTGGTAGGTAATAATACGAGAGTCGCGGATCTCGAGACGACGCGCGCTGGCTTGCTTTCGGAGGAGGGCCTGAAGTTTAGACTGAGCCTCGAGAGGAGTGGTTCGGACGGTGCCACTGCGCTCCAACCAAGCCATTTCCGGCTCATATTTTTCGCGTAAGGAGAGCGTCTTTTCGGCAGCACTGAGTGTGCCTTCGGCACTCATTTTGGCACTCTCAGCTTTTTGCACCCCGGGCAGGTAGAGCATATTGAACCCAATGAAATTCAAGATGAGGAAGAAAGTGCCCCCCAATACTAAGAGGAGCTTTTTTTCGCGTTCGGACATATCTTCGGTTTACTCAGTTGCGTTGCCTATAAAGGTAAAAGTCAGTTTCCCGCTCCTTTTGTCTATTTCTTCTGGCTTAAATGTCCATTCAAAGTCCTGAAGCTCCGAACTTGATTTAAGATTCCCGGCATATTTGGGAATTTCCGGCTGATTTGCCTCGTCAGCGAGGCCTTCCAGCACGATTTCACGGGCCACTGCCAAGTCTCCCTCAATCTCACGAAATTGATTGATAAATGAGAGCTTCTTGAAGCGGATATAACGCTCATCCTGCGTATTAGGAAGAGCACGATAAGTTGCCAGGAATAGCTCGAGGGGATGATATTCGGATTCCACGACAGGGCGGAGCTCAGACCATTTGGCCCGATGGTTGTCGAGAAGGCTAGCCTCCCCGCTCACCGCGTCCGCTTTTCGCTTGGCCACCATGGCAGCCTCCTTGGATTTTTTGAGGTCAAAATAGAGATAAGCGACTACTCCGAGGTAAACGACTGCCAAAGCGGCAATCATGATATTTCGGTTCCTGCGACCTTGCACGGCAAGGCGCTTGGCCCGAACGTCAGCGGGAAGCAACCGGCTCGGGGGCACCGGCCAAGTCGGGTTGGGGCGGGGTGAAGAGTTGGCAGGAACTCCAACACCGCGCGATAGAGCTTCCAGCTCTTCAGGACGAGCATCCGTCGCAGAACCATGAGACCAGACAATCAAGCCTTCGGGGATTCCCTTTAAAAGCCCTTGAAGCTGGAGTTGCGTCAAGGCGAGACGGATTTCATTGCCTGCCCGGGAGTCGAGACGCTCACCGGAGAGACATTGGAAGTAAAGGGCATGGCCGGGCTTCCCGATTCCAAAGACCCAGCGCCCGAGTTCGCGCCACACAACCACCTTACCTTCAGGGAGTGGTAGACACCGTGGTGAAATATCAAACTGATCCGGACTCTTCCGTGGCAACTGTCCTTCGGAAGGAGGATTCATCACAACTGCCGTGAGATGGGTCTCTTCAGGTGCCGTTCCATAAACAAAGTGGTCCGTCAACTGACCTCCATCAAGTGCCGGCCGGTTTCCGTTCTTCTCCAGTTGCATCGAAGCGAGATCTCCGAGCAACGAGAGATCATCAGTTTGCGCGCGGAAAGGCACTGCCGACACCTGGCGAATTGGAACAGCCATTGCCATGACGCCAGAAGGCAGCCCGGTGACATCAAGCGCGAGCATATGCTCGGTCGACGAATGCTGCTGAAATCCGTTAGCAGCGGATCCGGTCCAGACTTCCCAACCGTCAGCGCCGGGAATCATTATGTTAAGGTCTCCTTTTTTAGCACTCATTGAATAGCAATTTCCTTTCGATCGAGAATAGTGGGGTTTTGTGAGCGGTTGTTGATGATGAGGATGAGCTTACGCCGAACTGAGCCGGCATAGCCAACGCTTTCGATCCGCGTCACCTGATCATTGGCATTGAGCCGCGCCTGAATCAGTCCAGTAGGATCATCGATACCAAGATTGACCAGAGCCGATGAAACATCAATGGGCTGATCGTCCTCGGTATTACGGATGCCATCAGCTCCGTCCACGATCTCGACCAGACTGATCGCTTGCTCAATGTTGGTCTCAGTTGCAACTGCGATATACTCGGCCGGGGCTTCGTTCACATCGAGTCCTCCGCTACTCCAAACCGTAAACCAGTCCCGCCAGTTCGGATTTGCAGCTTCGACCAAAGGCATCCCGCGGACCAGGCGCATTTCCTCGAGCGCATAAAACGGGCGGTTGAAAGGTTGCTCGAAAAGGCCCTGCCCCTCGTAATAATCGCGTTCAGCGCCATTGAGCTGGAGGTCATCATCGGAATCAGTCCAATCAATCAAAGCATCTGCAATCTCACTGGCAGTATCGAAATCAATTCCCCACTCAGCGAAGATCAGACGGATAAGAGCCTTATCTTCAGAAAAAAGAATGAAGTTAATATTAAAACGCCCACCTTCGGAGAGAATTTTGGCATTGAAGCCCGCCCCATTTTCGAAGGATTGATTGAGCAAATTGGTGTCCCACTCCTCGACAGACGGATTCGCAGCAACATTGACCCCCATCTCAGCATACTGCCGGGCTTCGATTCCATTAATCTGGGATGACGCAACTTCCGACTGATAGCGACTGATCTTAACCGTCGCCACCAATGCAAGCCCCATGACCGCGATGATCCAAAAGACCGCAATCAAAGTTGCTCCTCGCTCAAGGTTGGTTCGTTTTGAAAATTTCATCATTTTATTTCCCCTTACTTCGCTGGAGTTCCTCCTCCGCCACCACCGGGCTGACCTCCACCTCCACCGGGTTGGCCTCCACCTCCACCGGGTTGACCTCTACCTCCGCCAGGCTGGCCTCCACCTCCGCCAGGCTGGCCTACACCTCCGTTCCCGCCGGCATTCTGCCGGGCGCTTCTGGCGCTGTTTTGCATCGCGCTCATCGTAGTCCGCGGATTCGATCTTTTGGGAATCCAGAAGAGCCGTTTCACACGTCGATCGCCGTTCTCAAAGATGACTGTTAACTCGACGTATGAGGGTCTTTGGTTCGGAGCATCCCATTCATACGGCCATTCGTCCCGCTCGGTGTTCTCGTAGTTGCGAACATCCAGGACAGACCATTCAAAGAGTCTGACATCGTTTAACAAAACGACCGATGCGATTGGATCAATGCCCCGCTCCGCCGGGCCCTCATCACTATCAAGAATCTGAACGTCATAATACTCAAGAACGATATCAAGGCCTCCGGTAACGGTCGGAACCGTAATTAGGCGGGTGGCTTGGGCCGCGATTGGTATTCCTCCCCAATTGAATGAAACCGGGGTATTTTGGAAGGTTAGCTCCGACGTGTATGGCTCTGAGTTACTGGTGTTTCTCAAATTAAAAACGGCATCTCCCGGCAGACTATCGAAGTGATTTCTCAAGAAGGTAAAAAATGCGTCCCGCTCAATTTCCTCGTTTTGGAGATCGACCATTTGGGAATTTGCGCGAACCGAACCGTCGGCGATTTTAAAGATCGAGGTGAGCACGATTCCCGCAATCGCAATTGCGATCACCAGTTCGAAAAGAGAAAATCCTTTTGCGCCTCGTGCCGTTGGCTGAATCAGTTCCACTTTCATCAGCGATACAAAGGAAGGTAGCGCCAGCCGCGCACCATGCGCTCCTGATCCTTGCCATTTTGTTCAAAGCGGGCGATCACCGTGACCTGCCACATGTTCTGTAGAAAACTACCATCGATGGTCTCCATCTCCTCCAAAGGAATGACGATGGTCTCGAGGTCGATATCTCGTTCCTCAATGTAAATCTCAGTGCTCCCCTCTTGGAGCCGCTGGAGGTAGAGAGCCTCGTTCAAGGCACTATCCATAATCTGGGTCACGACCTGCTTCTCCTTCATGTAGGAGGTCGTGCGCCATAGTCTCGAGAGCGCTTTGGAATAAGCAGTCGCAACGACAGTGAAGATGAAGAGAGCCATGATCACCTCCATCAGCATGAAGCCGTTCCCTTGCTCTCTTGAATTAGTTACCTTCATCACTGATTTCCGATGGCCAATTCAAAATCGACGGCATTCGCGGTGAGTGGGTGAAATTCGCGGGACAAATAAGCCCTCCCGTCCTCGCTCTGCAATTCGACCACTAGGGGTTCGCAAGGACTATTTGGTTGGTGGATCCAGGTTTCGACAACGTTATCACTGACTATTTTGAAGTCGTTGCTGTTCCAGCGACGCACAGCCATGCGATATTGCGGATCAATCTTGACCACAACAGGCCATGACATGGTGTCGAGCGGCCGCAGAGATGAAGCCTCGCCGACTTGCTCCGAAACCTCGATTGCAGTCTGAGCCTCAGGTCGGGCCAACGGCATTAAACGAGCCTCGCCCTCACGCAACTCAACCACAAATGGTGTTTGATAGGTGTGGGACATGGCCCGGGCCCTGAGTGCGAGCCCCTCGATACCGGAATGGGCCTCCCGAATATCCTTCTCCAGATTCGGAATGGAAATCATGTAGGCCGCGGAGCCAAACACGATTACCATGATAGCCATCACGACAATCAACTCCAGGAGTGTGAAGCCTGAGCGGCCTCGTCTCGGACTGATAGTAGGCGATGGCGATATCATGAATTAAGGGGCCAAGCCAAGCTAGTCTATCTGCTCTTTCTGACTGCTCATGTCATCTTCCGTTCCGAACTGCTTGTCAGGTCCAGCCGAGATGATCTCAGGAAGGTTAGGATTCTTTGACCCCGGATACTGATACTTGTACTTGATTTTCCAGGGATCAAGAAGGGCATCCTCGTCGTCAACCTGCTGTACCCAGTCACGAGGACGGGGCGAGCTGGTCGGACGCTTTAGAAGTGATTCAAGGCCCTGACTCGTCGAAGGATACTTGCCTCCGATGTTGTTGTAGGCTTCGAGACCCGAGTTGAGCGAAGTCATATCGGTTCTCGCCCGCGTCACTGCGGCCGAATCCTTGATCCTTCCCATACTGTAAATTGCTCCACCGAGAATGAGCCCGATGATCCCCATCACGATGACCATTTCGAAGAGGCTGAATCCGCGAGCCATTCGCGGAGAGATCCGTTTGTTTTCCTTTGATTGAATTTTCATGATTCCGTTGAGTTGGACGTTACATTGATAAAAACGCCGATCGACCGAAAAGTTGTCGGTTGTTTTCATAAAAACAGCCGATCAATTCCGATTGGTGGCGCAGTCGGGCGACAAAATCGACGAAATCGGCTAAATCACAACAATTTACGAATCAAAACACCCAGATTTTGACCTAAAACGCCCCTTCCACCAAATTAACGTCTGGCTTCTCCCCCTCCTCGATTACGATCTCCACGACATCATAGCGCCAGGAGATCTGACGCCGAATGTCCTGATTCTTGGTGGGATGAACTTCTTTTCCCAGCAATCGCAACCATTCGGTGGCACCACGAGTGATCAAAGCACGTTTTTCGGCATTCACAGCGCGCATCGGGCGACCAAAATCGCGCCGGGTCCTTGTCTTCACCTCGGAGAAAATTAAGAGATTGAGATCGTCTCCCCCTCGAAGGACCAAATCGACCTCACCACCTTTTGGGGCTCGAAAATTACGATAAAGAACCTTCCAGCCCAATGACTGCAGGTATTTTGCCGCGATTTTCTCCCCCAACGCCCCAATTTGATGGGAAGAAAGGTCACTCAGGCGGGAGGGAGAGTTGAGCAACCGGCTGGAACGAGCGACGGTGGATCTCGCACGGACCCAGAGTCCGGAGGGCTTCGAGATGAGCTTTGGTGCCATATCCTTTATGCTTTTCGAATCCATAACCGGGATAACGAACCGCCGCTTCCCGCATAATGCGATCGCGTGTTACTTTGGCGAAAATACTGGCGGTGGCAATCGAAAGACTCTTGGAATCCCCCTTCACGATCCCTTCGTGAGGATAGGGAAAATTCGGAACGGCCAACCCGTCAATCAGACACATCCCGACTTCAACGCCCAGAGCCTTAACTGCTCGAGCCATGCCCAAATGTGTGGCCTTAAGAACATTCACCTCATCGACCTCATCCGGTTCAACCAAGCTCACAGACCACCGGATTTCCGAATTTTCACTCAGTTCATCATATAAAGCCTCGCGTTTCTTCTCGGTAAGCTTCTTTGAATCATTGATCACGGGGTGACTGAAGCCCACCGGAATGATCGCCGCCCCCACCGAAACCGGGCCGGCCAAGGGACCACGCCCCGCTTCATCCACGCCGATTACGATTCCGAGATCGGCAAAACGTTTTTCAAATTCAAGATCGGGCATCGTATTGGAATGGGTCAGGCACCCCCTCACTTGCTCAATTCCATCTTCCCTAGCAAGTCCGACCTCTCCGAATCTGAAAATCCCCCCGCCTCAATTAAACCGGTAAGCTCCTGCTTCGTGTATTTCCTTCCCTTCCCTCCTGGCTTTTTGGCAACCACAAATCGATTCACGAAATCAGCACGGGCCTCTTCATTCGGGAGAAACCTCACAAGCCTTGCAACATCCGCTCCAATGAAGTCCGAATGATAGAGCAGATGCTTGCTGTAATCTTGAATCACCGCATCGTTCCAGCCTTCCAGAACGCGTTGCGCTGCAATCCAATCCACCACCCGATGAGCCTCACTCGGGGGTAACGCCCCCAAAACCGATGCGACCTGCGCCGAGTGTCTTGAGTTTCCTAAATCCCGCAATGACTCTTCGGCATACCAGTCCATCGCCGCACCTAGATCCTCCCTAGCCCAGTTGCTGGCAATGATTTGCGAGGCCCCGCCGTAGGCATCAACCAACCCCACTGTGCTGGCGCCAGTCAGCTCTTTCATCTCTGAAACAAGCCCCTCCCAATTGACCTCACCATTGGAACGATCCAAATAGCCTTTCACAAACGCTTTGAAGGCACCGGCCCGCGCCATTCCGGAAAGAACACCATCGGTTAGAATTCGCCGGGCAGCCTCCAGATCCAATGCCGTAGCTTTGCGGGTCACGATTTCAGCCACAGCCTGTGGCGCAAACCCGCCTCCTCACAACAGCCCTGAGTGGAAGTTCGTTCCCTTCCAAGTAAAGAGATAAGGATCCTTGAAATTGGTCACCACAAAACCATCAGAGACGCGTAAAAATCCCTTGAAGGCAGCCAAAGCGCCCTCCAGATCTTTCTCCATCCATCCTGAAAAAGCATAACCCATCGTGTAAGATAATCCCGGATGACCCGCACCATACTTATCCATCAAAAAGTCCAGCGCTTTCTCTCCATCCATCGCTCCCAGCTGCCTGTATACATCCATCGCGATCTTCTGATTCTTGCTTACTCCATGAAGCCCAAAGGCAGGAGGCCTCTCCGGCAGAGCCGCAATGATTTCCCGACGCGATAGCGGCAGGATTTCCTCGGGCATCCTCCGCTCGGATAGGACAGCCGACTCTGACGTCCCGACCTCCCCCCAGACTTCGGAGCGCGGCTCTTCCCTGAAAAAATATATCCCCGCCCCGACCAAAGAGACTAAAACCACACACAAGACTGCCTTTTTCATTCTGATACTTTATAAACGGAATCAGTCCCTGTCATTGTTCAATGACCATGCCGAATTCCCGCTTGTGATCCCACTTTTCGGACCTACGATCTCATGTAATTATCCCCAGTCATTTGAAGAAGGACATCATTATCATTGGAGCAGGCCCCGGCGGACTCACCGCAGCCATGCTTCTTGCTCATCGAGGCTACAAAGTCACCATTTTGGAGAAAGAAGCCCGTGTCGGAGGCCGAAGCGCCCGGATCGACCTCGGCCCCTATTCCTTTGACACCGGTCCGACCTTTCTCCACCAAAAATTCACCCTCGATGAAATCTTCGCCGAAGCCGGTCGGAAGAGCGAGGACTACCTAGACTTCGTAAAGCTCGACCCGATGACTCGGCTGACCTGGGGCGATGTCTCCCTCGAGACCAGCTGCGACCGCCAAAAGATGGCAGAGAACATCCGCTCGGTCTTTCCCGAGGAGGAGGAAAATTTCCTCCGCTTCATGGACGACCACTCCAAGAAGTTGCGCACCATTTTCCCCTGCCTTCAAAAGTCCTACCAAAAGCTTTCCTCCTACCTCGATCCTACTCTTTTCAAAGCACTCCCCCACGTTGCCACGACAAAATCGGTGATGGATGTCCTCGGCAACTATTTCACCGACGACCGCCTCAAACTCGCATTCACCTTTCAGGCGAAATACCTCGGAATGTCACCGTGGAAGTGCCCCGGACTTTTCAGTATTCTATCCTATATCGAGTACGAACACGGAATCTACCACACCCAGGGAGGGCTCTCGGAAATCTCCGAAAGCATGGCGCGGGTTGTGGAGGAAGAAGGCGGCGAAATCCGATTCAATTCCGAGGTGAAGGAAATCAAATACGTCGATAAAACAGCGGCCGAAGTTGAGCTTACCGACGGGCAGGTCCTCTCCTGTGACCAACTCATCGTGAACGCAGATTACGCTTATGCTCGCAGCACGATTTTCGGAGAAAAAAAGAAGTCACGCGAAGAACTTCTGAAGAAAAAATACTCCTGCTCGACCTTCATGCTCTACCTTGGAGTAGACAAACTCTACGAGGAGCAACCGCATCACCACATCATCTTTGCAGACGACTACCACCGTAATTTGCAAGAGGTCCTTGAGGGCAAGACAATCTCGAAGGACATGTCGATTTATATTCGGAATTCGAGCATCACCGACCCCACCGTTGCCCCTCCCGGACACTCCCAACTCTATCTCCTCGTTCCAACAGTCAACACCCGCCATGGACACGATTGGGAAGCTGAAAAAGAAGCCTATACGGAACAAATCATCGATCGCATGATCGAGAAAACAAATATGAAGGACCTCCGCGAGCACATCGTCGAAAAGAAAGTCCTCACTCCGAAAAGCTGGGAAGATTCCAACATCTTTATCGGTGCGACCTTCAACCTCGCGCACACCCTTGATCAGATGCTCCACTTCCGCCCACAGAATAAGCTCAAAGGCTTCGACAATCTCTACCTCGTTGGTGGCGGAACCCACCCCGGCAGCGGTCTCCCAACCATTTATGAGAGCGCCCGCATCACCGCCAATCTCATCGACGAAAATTACGGAACTAAGCGCGACCGGGTTGACTTTGCAACAAAGATCCTTGAGGAAACGGCTGGATAAAACGGCTACCTAAGAAATTTCCTGACCCAGTGATAAGCCCTTTCATAAGGTGGAAGCATTTCACTGTAATCCTTTTTCAAAAAGAAGTAGCGCTTTGTCACCGATTTCTCGTAGCTGAACGCCTCGACGCCAAAGCGCCCGCGGTATCGTCCATATCCGCTGTCACCAACACCTCCTAGAGGCAGTTCCAATTGCGAAAATTGTTTCATCGTGTCATTTAAACAAAGCGACCCCGATGGCAAAGCGTACGTGACGGCATCCACGAACTCCTTGCGTTTGCTAAAACAATATATCGCGAGTGGGTTCGCCATCTTTGCGAGACGGCCTACGAGCTCATTTTGATCGGAATATCCCACGATCGGAAGCACCGGGCCAAAAATTTCCTCTTGTAATGCCGGGTGATCCCAACCTGCATTCAGGATCAGTCGAGGCGCCAAAAAGTTGCGATCATCATCATCATCACCAAAGACTTTCACTTCTCCTTCACAAAGCCTTTTCACCCTCTCCGCATGACCGCTTGAAATCATCGATGCCATTTCCTCAGCCCAAGGGACCTCTTTCAAGGCTTCCTCACAAGCGTTGGAAAAATCCTCCTGAACAGCTTCTGACACCGCTACAAAATCAGGAGCAAAACAGGTCTGGCCTCCATTAAAAAACTTCCCTGCGAGCACCCTGCGAGCGGCCACCTTTAAATCCACTCCTTTATCCACCACGCAAGGGCACTTCCCCCCAAGTTCCATCAGGGTTGGTGTAAGGGATTCCGCCGCCTTCATCGCCACCTTACGCCCCACGCCCGTGCTCCCAGTAAAGAAAATGAAATCGAACTTCTGTCCCAGTAATGCTTCCGCGACTACCACTCCCCCGGTGACCACCTCAGCTCTTCCACGATCAAAGGCCTCCTCAATAATCTCCCGCAAAACCCGCTCACTCGCCGGGGCCAGCTCCGAAGGCTTAAGCACCACCGAATTCCCAGCGGCAATCGCCGAAATCACCGGGCTCAATGAGAGTTGAAAAGGATAGTTCCAAGGTGCGATCACCAAAACCACCCCAAAAGGTTCACGATCCAACCAACTCCGGCAGGGCCAAAAATAAATCGGTGAACCGACCCGCTTTCGCCGAAGCCATTTTTTCAGATTTTTGCGAACTAGCCTCAGCTCTTGCAGCAAAAAATGATATTCCGAAAGATAAGCCTCCATCCCCGGCTTTCCCAAATCTTCCGCCAAGGCAGCCAATAAATCATCACGTTTTGAAACCAGAACGCTCTCAAGCCTTTCCAGAACCTTTCGTCTGTCTTCCAACCCTCGGCAGCCACCCGCCCGAAAGAACCTCCGCGCTCGCTCCACAGCTTCTCCGAATTCATCCAACATCCCCTACAAACTAAAATGCTTAGCCCTGTTGACAAGGGAAGACTCCCAACGAAGATGGACGCCAGTGAAAACTTCTAAAGTCGCAGTCATCGGCGCCGGCCTCGGCGGGCTTTCCGCTGCTATCTCACTTCGGGCAGCGGGCTATCAGGTCGAAATCTTCGAAAAAAACGAGCGCATTGGAGGAAAGCTCAACCTACTCAAAAAAGACGGCTACACCTTTGACCTCGGCCCCTCAATTTTCACTCTTCCGCAATTCTTCCGTGACCTCTTCGAACGCGCCGGAAAGAAGATGGAAGACTACGTTCAGCTCGACGCAGTCACCCCCCACTGGCGCAACTTTTTCGAAGATGGCCCGGCCATTGATCTTTACCAGGAAGACGACCTCATGAAAGCCGAGCTCGGCAAGCTTTCCGGAGACGTTGAAAAGCACTGGTCCGAACTTCAGAGCTTCCTCGATTATGGGCGCAAGCAGTACGACATCGTCAACGGAGGCTATTTTGGAAAAGGGCTAGATACCCTCTGGGAGTTCATCAAGCACTACAAATTCAGCCTCATGGGCGGCAAGATCGATTACCGGACAACGATGGCCGAGTCCATCGCCGAGCGCCTAACAGACCCAAAGCTCCGCATGATATTCGAATACTTCATCAAGTATGTCGGATCATCCGCTCTTCAGGCACCCGGATACATGAACCTCATGCCCATCATCCAGTATGACTACGGTCTCTGGTATGTCCGCGGCGGCATGTATCAACTCGCGACGGGCCTTGGAAAGCTGATGGAGGAAATGGGCATCACCGTCCATCTCAATGCCGATGTTCAAAATATCTCAAAAGACGGCAAAAAGGTGACTTCGGTCAACCTTGCCGATGGCACTTCTCATCCAGCTGACATCATCGTGAGTAACATGGAGGTCATCCCGGCCTATCAAAAACTCCTGAACGAACCGCAGGCCTTTACCGAAAAGCTCGACAAGAAATTTGCCCCGGCCTGTTCCGGAATCGTCCTCCACCTTGGAACCGACAAACCTTTCCCTCAGCTGGCTCATCACAACTTTTTCTTCTCGGAGAACCAGCACAAGCACTTCAAAACCGTTTTCGAAAAACAGGAAATCCCCGAGGACCCAACGCTTTACGTGGTCGCCCCAACCCGGACCGACCCTACCAAAGCTCCCGAAGGTGGCGACAACATCAAAATCCTCCCCCATATCCCGCCACTCCGAGACGGCTCGGGAATTACCCACGACGACTACGTCGCGCTCAAGGAACGCTGCCTCGACAAAATGGAACGCTGTGGCATCAAGGGACTCCGGGAAAGCATTGTCGTTGAGGACCTCCTCACTCCGATTGACATCGAAAAAATGTATCGATCCAATCGTGGCTCAATCTATGGCGTCGTCACCGACTGGAAAAGAAACTACGGATTCAAGGCTCCCAAGACATCTTCGAAATACAAAAACCTCTACTTCACCGGAGGCAGCACCAATCCCGGAGGCGGAATGCCCATGGTCATTCTTGCAGGGCAAAACTGCGCTGATCGTATTATCGCCCGCCACCCCATTTCTTAGCAGAAGCGCCCGGCTCGTGAACCCCCTCCGCCAAGAGAGATGCTCATTGCCCTTCCCGTCATTGCACTCCTGATCTCATTCGCGATCATCTTCTCGCTCATTCGACCTCGCTACCTCTCATCAAATACAACCGAGGCCGAAAAAATCTCCATCATCATTCCCGCTCGGGACGAGGAAGAGAACATTGGCAATCTTCTCCGCTCCATCCACGGGCAAGACACCCAACCCTTTGAGATCCTCGTCATCGATGATCAATCGACTGACCGAACCGCCGAGGTCGCGCTAAAGCTGGGTGCTACCGTCATTGCAGGGAGAGAGATGCCGACGGGTTGGAAAGGCAAAACCTGGGCCTGCCAACAAGGAGCTGAGGCTTCTAACGGAGAATGGCTCCTCTACCTCGATGCGGACCTCAACCTCCTCGAAGAAGGCCTAGCTAAACTAGCGGCTCTCACCTCGAAAAAAGCCACTCATTCGATTTGCCCTTATCATCGAGTACGACGTCCATACGAGCAACTCTCTGCTTTCTTCAATACAATCACCCTGGCTGGAGTCGACGCCTTCGCAGCCACGCCTTCTCCTCAGAGCACCCTGTTCGGACAAGTCCTTCTCATCCACCGCGACCATTATCAAAAAGCAGGAGGACACGAAGCAGTCAAAGACGAGATTCTTGAAAATTTTCAATTCGCCCAGCGATTAAAGCAGCAGAATATCGATGTTCATCTTTATCTCGGCAAAGGAACCGTCGAGATGCGAATGTTTCCCCATGGACTCTCCCAACTTACCAATAGCTGGAAGAAGGGATTTCTCGCCGGGGCCGCCCAGTCCCCCAGGCGAGCGCTCCTCACCACCTCGCTTTGGTTGTCCGGGGGGATGATGCTCCTCGTCTCCTTCAACCTGCTTGGGTTGGGAATTCCAGGCTTCCTGCCAGCCACCCTCCTCTGCGTCCTCGGCTACAGCCTCCTTTCATTTCGCTGCTTCAGACTCGCCGGCAATTTCTCGATCTTTACCGCCCTCCTTTTCCCGATACCACTTCTCTTCTATCAAACACTCTTTTTCAAAGCACTCCTAGATCAAAAGAAAGGCGTGAAAACCACTTGGAAAGGTCGCACCCTTGACTAACCGCTCACCATGTGGCTCGAATTTTCAAACCTGACCATCATCCTGCTCAACTGCCTTGGCATTCCCGCCATCCATCTGGCAATTGCTTGGCTTTGCGAACAATTCGCCGACCAACGCTTCATTCGCCCTTTCCCACCCGTCGCCCCAAAGCCAAGTCATGTCTACGAAAAATACTTCTTCATCCGAAGTTGGAAACATCTCCTTCCCGATGGCGCCCCATGGTTCAATGGCTTCCCAAAAAAGAAGCTTCTATCCACCGAACCCGACTATCTCCGTAAATTCATTCTGGAAACCCGCCGTGGTGAATTTTCACATTGGATTCAATGGGTTCTCATCACCGGCTTCATCGCCTGGAACCCATTTCCTGCCAACCTCGTCATCATTGCTTACGCCTTCGCTTCAAACGTTCCCTGCCTCATGAACCTTCGGCACACCCGCCAGCGACTTCTTCCCGTCCTCATCAAACAATTATAGTTGGGCATTCATCTAAGGTTCAGATCTCACCAGATACGGTTGTGGTGTCATGAAAACCACAAAGATCCTCGCCGTCGCTCTTTCAGCGCTCCCGCTTACGCTCTTCGCCCAAGGCCCCGGTGGACCTCCTCCGGTTGATCCCCTCACCGCTCTTCTTGACAAAAACGAAGACGGCAAACTTTCCGCCGGTGAAATCAAACGCGCCCCTAAAGCTCTTCTGAAGCTCGACGAAAATGATGACGATGCGATCAGCGCGGATGAACTCAAACCCGAAGAGCCCAAAAAAAGCCGTCGCCAGCGACGCAAGGAAAAGGACGGTGAAGGTCAACAACCCGCCCCCCCTAAGCCACCAACATCTCCACTCATGGAGGCGCTTGATGCCAATGAGGACGGTGAACTCTCAAAAGAGGAAATCGCTAATGCCATTAAGTCACTCACCAAGCTCGACGAAGATGGTAACGGCCGGCTTTCCCAGGAAGAGTCCGGCCTAGAATCAAAGGAAGATCGACAGCGTAAAGGTCCTCCGGGAGGCGGCCCTCCGGGAGGTGGTCAAGGTGGCGGAGGCGGACAGGGCGGACCACCTCCAGGTGGCGGCCCACGTCCTCCCCGCCCATAAACACTCTCTTCAAATACTCAACCCGCAGGATCGCCCCATCGCGATCATGCGGGTTTCTTTTTGCCTGGAACAATAGGACTACGCCTGCTTCTTAAGGTAATCCAACAGGAGTCGCACCCCGACTCCTGTCCCAACCGAGCCACCTTGGTAATCGCGACTGGTCGCGCCCCACGCTGTTCCAGCAATGTCAAGGTGCGCCCAGGGAATATCACCCACAAAGTTGGAGAGAAACGCACCGGCAGTGCACGAACCTGCTCCCGTTGAAGGACTTCCAATATTTTTCAAATCACCCACCGAGCCCTTCATATCCTCCTTGTGAAAATCAATGATCGGAAGCGGCCAAACCAACTCTCCTGTCGCCTTACCCGAAGCCACCAGCTCACCTGAAAGCGCTTCACTATTTCCCATCACACCGGTCAACTCGTGACCAAGCGCCACCACAACCGCACCCGTCAGGGTCGCCAAATCAATTATGGCATCCGGCTTGATCGTCTTCTCGGCAAAAGCCAACGCGTCTGCTAAAATCAACCGACCTTCGGCATCGGTATTGAGAACTTCAATGGTAAGCCCATTGCTCGCGGTCACGACATCTCCAGGCTTCACCGAACTCGCATCAGGCATATTTTCCGAGGTCGGAACGAGCCCATGAACCTCCACATCGGGATTCAATGTGGCAAGGGCATGAAAGGTTCCCAGCACAGCAGCACCACCCGACATGTCGTATTTCATCTCATCCATGCGAGCCCCGGGTTTCAAGCTGATACCACCCGAGTCAAAGGTGAGCCCCTTTCCAACCAAGCAGATCTTCCGTTTTGCTTTCTTCGCTGGTTTGTAAACGAGATGGATTAAATAAGCTGGCTCCGAAGAACCGCGCGATACCGACAGCAAGGAGCCCATTCCCAGCTTCTCCATCGCTTTTTCATCGAGAGCCTTCGCGGTGATCTTTGAGGAAGCTTTCGCAATCTTGCGAGCCTCCGAAACCATGTCCTTCGGGCGCATTTTATTCCCAGGTGTGTCCTGCAGCCGACGAGCAAAGATATTCCCCTCGCCCACGATCGCGCCAGTCTTAGCGCCGGTCGTGATTTCCTTGGAAGCCTGGACGACGACCTTTTTCAACGAACTCTTTTTTGAGTCCCTCTTGAACTCAACGAGACGATAACCTCCCATCACCAAGCCTTCGCCCAGGGCCTGCCCAAAGTTCTCGGCAGACTTCCCCGGTTTAAGATCCAGCCAAAAAGTCATCGATGCAGTATCGGTCTTTTCCGCTTTCTGAGCGGCAATCGCAGCAGCACGCCTCACCGTCTCAAGGTCAAACGACTTCCCTGCTCCCAATCCAATCAAGAGCACCCGTTCGGCAGGACCGTCGATCGCATCAGTAAAACGGGTCTCCCGGCTCTTTCCCGAAAATGACCCTGCTACACTCTTCGGAATTGAAACGCCTGCCGGAAGCTTTGGATTCCCACCTTGCGGAGAGAGAACCACCAATAAATCAGTCTTAGTCACCTTGGCTGAGAGCGCTTTGTATGAAATTTTCATCGACCACGAAATGCCCAAAAGACCTCATCAATTCCAGCTTAAACGATCCAATAAACAATGAGCGAAAACACGCGCTCGCTGAGAGAGCCGATTTCAGGTAAGTGAAGGAATGACCCTAATCTCAAAATCGTTCTTGGTTGCGACGGCCGCACTACTGGCAGTCCCATCTTCAGCTTTCGCCCAGGCCTCCAAGCCCAATGTGAACAACGAGAAGCCTGAAAAGGTGAAAGGCCAGATCAAACGAATTCATCCCCACGCCTTGAAGCTCATCCTGACCGGTAAGAAAGAGGAAGCCGCCAAATACCTTGAGGACACCTCTGCTGCTAAGGTTAACCCCGACCACACCAAACTTCTGCAGGACATCATCGAGGGCCAAAAAGGCGCCTGGAAATATGACGCCAAAACCTGGCCATGGGACCGGGTCCTTCCGGATATCTCTCTCAAGAAAGACGCCCCCAGCGACAAGTTCACCATCGGATTTGGTGGAGGTTCCGGCTACGTCCCGGAAAATGAGCGGATGTGGGACACCATCGGCGCCATCGAACCACGTGCCCTCCTCCTCCTCGGCGACAACGTTTACATCGACGATCCCGAAACTCCGGAGATGCAACGCTTTCACTACTACCGCCGCCAGAGCCAGCCCGAGTGGGGCAAACTCGCCAAAACCGTGCCCATTTACTCAATCTGGGACGATCACGATTTCACCACCAACGATGGCTGGGGCGGGCCTAACATTGAAAAGCCATCCTGGAAACGAAAGGTCTGGGAAATTTACAAGGAAAACTGGGACAATCCCTACTACGGCGGTGGAAAAGAAAATCCTGGGTGCTGGTTTGATTTCAGCATCGGCGATGTTCACTTCATAATGCTCGACGGACGCTACTACCGTGAATCTCCCAAGACCGGAAGTCCGTCCATGCTCGGGCCTGTTCAGATGAAATGGCTCAAGAAAACCCTCACCGGAAATCCTTCCACATTCAAAGTGATCTGCACCAATGTCCCCATGGCTCCGAAAGTAAAACCCGGCTCCAAGGACACCTGGGACGGATACTCAGAGGAGCGCACCGAAATCTACCAATTCATCGCGGACAAAAAAATTCCCGGCGTTGTCATTCTATCCGCCGATCGTCACCGCTCGGATGCCTACAAGGTCGATACTGAAATCGAAGGCATGTATCCCCTCTTCGAGTTCAGCTCTTCACGACTCACCAACCAACACGTTCACAAACTCATCGGCCACTCTCTATTCGGTTACAATAAGAAGCAGTCATTCGGACGAGTCGACTTCGACCTCACCGCCGAAGACCCAAGCGTGAAATACACCATCATCAACATTGATGGCGAAGAAATCCACGATCTCACCATCAAACTCAGCCAGCTTCAGTTCAAATAAGTTTTCAGCATGAAACTCCTCTCCCAGACTCTTCTTCTCCTTCTCGCTACCCAAGCCTTCGCCGAACTTAAGCTCCCCAACATATTCGGGAGCCAGATGGTTCTCCAACGCGATAAGCCTGCTCGAATTTGGGGGTGGGCGGATTCTGAAAAGGAAGTCGTCGTCCTCTTCGCCGGCCAAGAGAAGTCCATCACCGCTGGTAAAGATGGCAAGTGGGAGATCTCGCTCGACCCCATGCCCGCCAATTCGAAGGGGCAGTCACTCAAAGTCATCTCGGGAGACACCTCGATCACTTACGATGACGTCCTCCTCGGCGACGTTTGGATTTGCGGAGGTCAAAGCAACATGGAATGGCGACTCCGCAGCTCCCGCGATGCCGATATTGAAATCCCCAGCGCCCGCTATCCCGCCATCCGTTTCATTCGCATCGAACCCGAAGGCCTGCCCGAACCTCAGGACAACTTCCCCGCCGAAAATGGTGCCGGAGTTTGGAGTCCTTGCTCGCCCGAAACCATCGGCGACTGCTCCGGCGTCGCCTACTTTTTCGCCCAACGACTCCACCGCCGACTCGATGTCCCCATCGGGCTCGTCAACGCCGCCTGGGGAGGAACGATGGCGCAACACTGGGTTACCCGTGGCACACTCGAAACTCTCCCCTCCATGAAATCTTACCTCAAGGAATACGAGGATAAGTGCCAAACCTGGATCGATGGCGGTGCTGAAGACGGTGCCGCCAAGCGACTCGCCGAAGACCTTAAAAAGTGGAAAGCTCTCGCCAAGGCCACTGAAGCTAAAGGCGAAAAGAAGCCCGGAGGAAAACCAAATCCTCGCAGTTACCAAAACCCCGCTCAAGGCCGAATCCCTTCCGGAGCACTCAATGCCATGATCATTCCTTTGGAAGGTCTCACCGTCCGCGGCACCCTTTTCTACCAAGGCGAAAACAACTCCTTCGGCAACACTTGGATTCCTTTCCGAGAAACCTTTCCCGCCGTCATCTCGGACTGGCGAAAGATTTTCCGCGATGAAGACATGCCCTTCGGCATCATCCAAATCGCCGGATGGAGCACCAGACGGTCCATGACTTATGACATGAATCACCACACCAACGTGATCCGCGAACAACAATTCCTCACCTGGCAAAACACGCCTAATACTGGCCTCATCGTCAGCTTCGATGCCAACAGCGACTCCAATATTCACCCACGGCGAAAGTATCCCGTCGGCGACCGCTCCGCTCGCTGGGCTCTCTCAACCGTTTATGGCATCAAGGACGGAACCCGCCCCCAAGATCCCCTCGAATGGCACGGCCCCATTTACCAATCGATGGAGATTCAGAAGAACAAGATCATGATCTCGTTTGAAGACAAAGGCTCAAGCGGCCTCAGACTCGACCAAACAGACGCTCGTGGATTCTACATCGCCGGGAAGGACCAAGTCTTCCACCACGCCGAGGCTCGGGTTGTAAAACCAGCTACCGTCGAGATTTGGTCGGACGATGTGCCCAATCCTGTCGCAGTCCGCTACGCATGGTCCAACCTCCCTCTGGGAACCCTATTAAACGGAAGAGAGCTCCCGGCCTATCCATTTCGTACTGACACCTGGCCTCTCAAGCCGCACTACGGAGAGGACCTCTATCACGTTACTCCAGCTTCAACTGACTCCGAGTAATCACCGGCAAATATCACTCGGTCTTTTTGTGTAAGAGCTCCTCTGACCGCGACCTGAAAAGAGTCCTGTCTTAACAGGTATTACCAAATACCAGCACAACGGTCACCCTCCCAAACTCGATGAATTGACCAGCCACATTTTGCCGCGAAGAACGGGTATC
>JBDNAG010000194.1:0-38767 GCA_039768565.1 Akkermansiaceae bacterium
CCACCACCTGATGGAGCTTTGATTACCATTTAGCGACAGGAAGTTACGAACAAATACTTCAATATTTTGCAACCTCTACCTCCTCTCAAGGAATCTCCCACACAAATATGAATATGGATATCCAGCATGGACTCCAGAACAAGAGAATGATCAACTGCCCCATGACCTTCGCTCTGCGAATCCTCACCCTGTTTGCTGTCCTCACCGCAAACTTGATGGCGGAGGAAAAAACAATCCGCCCCAACTTCGTCGTCTTCCTCGCCGATGACATGGGCTGGGGGGATTCCGGCACATACGGACACCCTCTCATCAAGACTCCAAATCTCGATAAACTCGCCTCACAGGGCATGAAGTTCACCCAGTGCTACTCCGCTTGCGGAGTTTGCTCTCCCTCGCGTTCCGCAATCCTCACGGGGCGAACGCCCTATCGTAACGGCGTCTGGCGTCACCTCTCTGGAACTCACGAGGCCCATCTTCGCGAGAGTGAGATCACCTACCCCGAACTCCTAAAAGGTATCGGTTACGAAACCTGCCACGTTGGCAAGACCCACCTCAACGCCAAGCCTCACTTCAACAATCCCAAGTTCCCTCAAATCGCCGACCACGGATTCGACTACACATTCTACACTCACAACAACGCCAGCCCGAGCCACGAAAAACCGGAGAACTTCTTTCGAAATGGCAAAGCCGTCGGCGAGACCGAAGGCTACTCCGCGCAAATTGTCGCAGCCGAAGCCGAACGCTGGCTGTCTCAAGTTCGCGATCCCAAGAAACCCTTCGCTCTCTCAGTCTGGCTCCACGAACCCCATTCCCCTATCGCAACCGACCCCAAATTCTCCTCACTCTACAACGGCCATAAGAATTCCAAATATATGGGTAACATCTCCCAACTCGATCACGCCTTGGGACAAGTAATGAATGCCTTGGACAAAGCCGATGCTGCCAAAAACACGTTCATCATCTTCAGCTCCGACAACGGGCCCGTCGCAAGGTTTGGAGGCACCACCGGCGGACTACGGGGAGGAAAAAGAAGCAGCCATGAAGGTGGTATTCGCGTTCCCGGGGTCATCCGCTGGCCTGGACACATCAAACCCGGAACTACCTGTGATATTCCCATCATCGGCACCGACATTTTCGCCACCGTTCTCGACATCGTAGATCTCCCGCTCCCAACCAACCGCACCATCGACGGAGTGAGCATGCTTCCAGCCTTCGAAGAAAAGCCTCTCAAAAGGAAAACACCGCTCTTTTGGCGAACCCACGTCTCCCAAGCCAATGATCGCGTTGCGCTCCGAGTCGGGGACTGGAAAATCGTCGGAAACGACACTCTCACGAAATTTCAGCTCTACGAAATTCAAAAAGACTGGAAGGAGGAAAATGACCTCTCCGTAAAAATGCCCAAGAAAACCGTGGAAATGAAAAAAGCCCTTCTCAAAGTCTGGAAAGGCATCGAAAAAGAAGGCCCCAAGGAATGGTGGCTCAACGAACGACAAAAACCCTCAAAAGGGTCCAAGCTGAACTATTAGACTCAAATTATCCACCTCACGATTTCAAAACTCTCAAAATTGACAAATGAAAAAACAAATTCTCAAAAGACTGACCCTCCTCACTACCGCCGGCGCGTTGGCTCCCCTCACGGCCAAACCTCCGCTTGATTTCAGCGCACCAGCGCCGGTAGCATCCCCTCAAGAGAATAAGGACAGCAAGGCCGATCGAAGAAGAGCCAATCGCAAAAAGAAGCAGGCCCCGACCGGAAAACTCTCCAGAGGCGTCCTCACTCCCATGGATCCAGAGAGCGTCACCTTTGAGGCCAAACCAGCTCCGAAACAGCTCTCTATTAAAGACGACGATAGTATTGTCATCATTGGTTCCGGAATGGCTTCCCGGATGAACCACTTCCCTCATTTCGAAACCGAGCTCTTCCTGCGTTTCCCTGACAAAAACATCAAGGTTCGTAATATGGGCGACGAGGGAAACACTCCCGGCTTCCGCCCCCACCCCGGCCGTAATCAGGACAAGCAATATGCCTTTCCCGGCGCCAAGGAGCTCCTTCCCCAGGAACTTCAAGCCGCCTCCAAACCACAAGGACATTTTGAAACACCCGACCAATGGCTGACCCGCCTTGGCGCAGACACCGTCATCGCCTTCTTCGGATACAATTCCTCCTTCGGTGGTCCCGAGGACCTCGATCGTTACAAGGCCGAGCTTCAGGCCTTCATCCGCCACACTCTCTCGCAAAAGTATAACGGCAAATCGATTCCCCAGCTCGCCTTGGTCTCCCCGACCACTGTGCAGGATCTCTCCGACAAGTTCAGCGTGCCCGATGGCTCGGCTCTCAACAAAGACCTTGAGCTTTACTCCAAAGCCACCAAGGAAGTTGCCGAGGCCAATGGCGCACTGTTCGTCGACGCATTCAACCCAACAAAGGATTGGTCCGCCGATCTCACCGTTGACGGGGCCCTGCTCAACGATGCCGGATATGAGAAGCTGGCTCCAGTCCTCGCCGACGAAATCTTTGGAAAAGGCAAAGCCGACGAAAACAAACGCCCTTCCGTTCACACTGCCGTGGTCGAGAAGAACTTCATGTGGCTCAACAACTTCAAGGTCCCCAATGGCGTTCACGTTTATGGTCGCCGCTACAATCCCTTTGGACCCGACAACTATCCTTACGAGTTGAAGAAGACCCGCCAGATGACGGCAAATCGCGATCAGGCGATTTGGGCGACTTTGCAAGGCAAGCCTTTTGATCTTGTCGCGGCCGACTCCAAAACAGTTGAGCTACCACCCGTTAAATCAAACTACAAGCCAAGTGCTAAGAATGGAACCGTTGAGTATCTCCCCGGTAAAGTCGCTGAAACAAAAATCACCACTCCGGAGGGCTACAAAATCGATCTCTTCGCATCTGAAAAGGACTTCCCTGCTCTCAAGAACCCCGTTCAGATCGCCTTCGACAACAAGGGCCGTCTTTGGGTTGCCACCATGGAAAGCTATCCGCATTACCGCATTGGCGATGCCCGGCCGAAGGATAAGCTTCTTATCTTCGAGGACACCGACAATGACGGAAAGGCCGACAAGCAGATCGTCTTCGCCGACGACCTTCACATTCCAATCGGTTTTGAAATCTCACACGATGGCGTCTATGTTTCTCAGAGCGGAAGTCTTGTTCGCCTGCAGGACACAAATGGAGATGACAAATACGATGTCTCGGAACTGCTCCTGAGCGGTTTCGACGATCACGACACCCACCACGCGATTTCAGCATTTTGCGCCGACCCCAGTGGAGCTTTCGTGATGAACGAAGGAGTCTTCCTTCACTCGAACACCGAAAGTGTCTACGGACCCGAACGCGGAACCAATGGTGGATTCTGGCGATACAGCCCTCAACGCAAGCACATCATGCGCTACGGTCAGTTCAGCATCCCGAACCCATGGGGCGTCGCCTTTGACGACTACGGACAAGATTTCTTCCTGCACACCTCCGGCCCTTCCATGACCTGGATGTTGCCTGGAACGGTCAATGCCCGCTATGGTGCAAACTTTAAAGCTCCTGATCTTCTCAAGAGCAACCGGGTTCGCCCAACTTCCGGGATCGAGATTGTCTCCAGTCGCCACTTCCCTGAAGAAGCTCAAGGCGATGTCTTGATCAACAACAACATTGGCTACCTCGGAGCAAAGCAGCACAAACTCATCGAAGATGAGACCGGTTTCACCACCGAGTATGTGCAGGATCTTTATGTCTCCAAGGACCTCAACTTCCGCCCAGTCGATCTTGAGTTCGCCCCGGACGGTTCACTTTACGTTGCTGATTGGCAAAACGCCCTCATTGGCCACATGCAGCACAACGCCCGTGATCCGCTCCGCGACCACGAGCACGGCCGTATCTACCGCGTGACCTACCCGTCACGGCCATTAGTCAAACCGGCCAAAGTGGACGGAGCATCCATCGCCGAACTCCTCGCCAACCTCGCTCTTCCAGAGTATCGCACCCGCTATCGCACCCGTCGCGAACTCCGCGGACGTGATGCCGTCGAAGTTGCCAAAGCCGCCAGCTTGTGGGCTGCAAAGCAGAGTGACGATCGACTCAAGCTCGAGGCACTCTGGGTCACTTGGGGAGCCGACCAGATCGACGCCAAACTTCTGACCGAACTCTCCAACTCCAGTGAGCATCGCATTCGCGCTGCCGCAGTTCGGGTCGCCCGGTTTAACGAGCACAAGCTGGCAAACCTGACTGAACTCCTTTCCAAAGCAGCAAACGACGATCACGGTCGAGTTCGCTTGGAAGCGATCGCGGCAGCATCATACCTACCTGCCGATAAAGGACTCGCCGTCCTCGCCATCGCCGAAGCAAAGGGAATCGATCCTGTTATGAAGCAGAGCTTTGAGTTTGCTGAAAATGTCTTTTCAGGTGAGGCCGTCAAAGGTGAAGTCGCTAGAAAAGTCACCGCTCCGAAGCACCTTGCAAAAGCCGATGCTGTTCGCTTCGTCAAAGGAGCTGAAATTTACGGACGCGAGGCTCATTGCACCACTTGCCACCAACCCGACGGCAAGGGACTTCCCGACTCCGGCTTCCCTCCGCTGAATGGAACCAAGTGGGTTCAAGGCGATTCCAACCGCCTCATCAAGCTCACCTTGAATGGCCTCATGGGACCCATCGAAGTTGCCAATAAAAAATATCCCGGTCAGGTTCCCATGACTCCGTTTGGTGGACTGCTCAATGACGATGAAATCGCATCGGTCCTCACTTATGTCCGCAACTCTTTTGGGAACAAAGCCTCAGCCATCACACCCGGGCTGGTGAAGAAAGTTCGTGAAGAAATCAAAGGAAAAGTAGGACTCTATAGCCCTGAAGAATTGCTCAAACAGCACCCAATTAATTAAAGAACCAAAAGGAACGATGAAGGGATTCCTTCTCAGCCCATTTCTCAGGGCGGCCAGCATTCTGGCCGCCCTGACTTTTTCCTCCCCGGCTGAAACGCCAAGGAAAGTAGACCTTCCCAATGTCATCTTTATTCTCACAGATGACCTCGGCTACTCCGACATCTCGTGCTACGGCGCCAAGACTGTCAAAACACCTCACATTGATCGCCTCGCCAAAGAAGGTCTCAAGTTCAGCGACTTCCACACCGGAGCCTCGATCTGCTCGCCCTCCCGGGCCGCATTCCTGACTGGAGGCTATCCTCAACGCGCCGGGCTGTACATGGGGATCAACCCCAATCGAACCGCTCATTGGTTTCTCGGCTTGCACCCCGATGAAATTACCCTCGCCGAACAATTTCAAACGAAGGGATACGCTACCCACATGGTTGGCAAATGGCATCTCGGCACCGAGCCTGAATTCCTCCCAAGCAAGCAAGGATTCGAAACCTACTACGGCATGCCGTGTAATTTCAGCCACTCGCCCAAGTTCTTCGACGGTGACACAGAGGTCTTTGCCACGACCCCACTCGACCGCCTCACCAATCTTTACACCGGACGCATCGATCAAATTATCCGCAAAAGCAACGAGCAGGAAAAGCCCTTCTTCCTCTACTACGCCCACAACTATCCCCACACCCCTTACAAAGCGAGCCCCGCCTTCAAAGGCTCATCCAATGGCGGAGTGCGCGGCGATATTATACAGGAACTTGATTGGGGAATTGGTGAAATCTTGAAAGCGCTCGATGAAACGGATACGGCTGAAAACACCATCGTTATCTTCACTTCAGACAACGGTCCCAACAGCAACAAATTTGCCAAACCTTACCGCGGCACCAAGTATGTCAGCTTCGAAGGCGGCCACCGCGTCCCTTTCATCGTTCGATGGCCCAAGGCAATCACGGAAGCTCGCGAAAGCAACCTCAACATCCACGCCATGGATCTCTTCCCCACCCTCTCGAAAATCATCCACGCGCCTCTCCCTAAGAACCGCGTCTACGATGGAGTCAGCCTTATCCCGACCTTTACAGGCTCAGGCATCGCACGCGACGAATCCATCCCCTTCTTTTACTACAACTGCGAGAACCTCCAAGCTGTCCGTATCGGGGATTGGAAGCTCCACCTTCCACGCTCCGAGAAACAACTTCCCTTCTGGGATAAGAACAAGATCTTCGCGAATCTCAAGCAGCCGGTTCTCTACAACCTCAAAACCGACCAAGCTGAATCCAACGACGTCGCGAAGGAAAACCCCGAAATCGTCAAACAACTCTTGGATGTCGCTAAGTCAACCCGCACCCAGCTTGGCGAGTTCATGCGACGCGGAAAATCCCAGAGGCCCACCGGCTCACTCTTCCCCAACATCCCCGTCGTCACCCACGAAAAAGACTGGGGCACCATCCCAGCAGAATCAGCCGAAGCAATCGCCAAGGAACGCACCTTGCGACACCCGGATCACGAAGAGCATAAGGCAAAACCTCGCCGGAAGAAAAAATGAGCCTCTCAAGAACAATCGCCCTCATCTTCTTCGGTTTGGCGCTCTCCATAGAGGCGAAGCCACCCAGCTTCATTATTATCTTCACCGATGACCAAGGCTACCAAGACCTCGGCTGCTTCGGCTCTCCAAACATCAAAACCCCGCGCATTGACAAGATGGCTAAGGAAGGCATGAAGTTCACCAGCTTCTACGCCCAGACCGTCTGCGGTCCCGCTCGCGCCTCTCTCTTCACCGGTTCCTACCCCATGAGAACCGAGAGAGCGGAACACGATGACGGTCTCATCCCTCACCCCGCAATGTCACTGAACGAAGTCACCCTCCCGGAGCTTTTGAAACCCCTCGGCTACCAGACCGGCATGGCCGGAAAATGGGATATTTCAGGAAGAAGAACCAGGGGAGCACCAACCTTCAGAGTTAAACTTGGTCCACACAAGCAAGGATTCGACACAACATTCTGGGCTGAAACCAGCGCCTGCAAAACCATCCGAGAGGGTGAAAAAATCGTTCTTAAAAAGCCGAAAAGAGCATCTCTCACCAAACTCTTTACCGATAAAGCCATCGCCTTCATTAAGGCACACAAAAAAGACCCCTTCTTCTACTATCTGGCCCACCCCATGCCACACACTCCCATCGATGCCTCCCCGCAATTTAAAGGAAAATCAAAAGGAGGCCTCTACGGTGACGTCATCGAAGAACTCGATTTCCACACTGGACGCCTCCTAGATACGGTCAAAGAACTCGGCCTCGACGACGAGACCTACATCATCTTCACCAGCGACAACGGTCCATGGTGGCGGGAAGGCAAACACTCCGGCCACGCCGAACCTCTCCGTTCCGCAAAAACCAGTACTTATGAAGGTGGCCTCCGCGTTCCCTTCATCATCCGCGCTCCCGGGAAAGTTCCAGCCAACACCAGCTCCGATCTCGTCACTGCCACCATCGACCTCATGCCGACCCTCACCAAACTCGCTGGAGCAAAAGCACCTCAAGACCGCGTCATCGACGGGCTGGACATCTCAGAAATCTTCCACAGGACTCAGAAGGAACTCGACCGTCCCTTCTTCTTTTACCAACACCAGTCCCTCCGCGCCGTCCGACAAGGCGACTGGAAACTCCACCTTCCACATTCTGCAGACGACCGAACGAAGGAAGGGAAACTTTGGCAATCCCACGTTCCCGAAAACGACCGTCCCTACATCGAAGAGTTCACCCTCTACAATCTTGCGAAGGACATCAGCGAAACAACAAATGTCGCCAAAGACCACCCCGAGATTGTTGCAAAACTTACCAAGCAACTCGACTTCGCCAAAGAAGACATCGGTTACCACGTCCACATCGGCAAAAACTCCCGAAGATCCAAATGAAATTCAAAACCACCCTCCTCACTCTCCTCTCGATCTGCGTCCTCCCTCTCGCCGCCGAGAAGCCCAACTTCGTCATCATCTTCACCGATGACCAAGGCTACCAGGATCTCGGCTGCTACGGCTCTCCCAACATCAAAACACAACGCATCGATCAGATGGCCAAGGAAGGAATGCGTTTCACTAATTTCTACGCTCAAACTGTTTGCGGACCGTCCCGGGGTGCCTTGATGACCGGATGTTATCCTATTCGCTTCGCCCGTCAGGCCGATCCCAACTCCGTACATCCGGAGATGCATCTCAAGGAGATCACAATTGCCGAGATTCTCAAAGAACAGGGTTACGCCACCGGCATGTTTGGGAAGTGGGATTTGGCGGGACACCGGCCGATTGGTTACAATAAAAAACTCCTCCCGCCTCATCAGGGATTCGATACTTACTTTGGAACCCCTGCCAGCAACGATCGTATCGTCACTCTCGTTCGCGGCACCGAGCTGATCGAAAAGAAGGCCGACATGGCTTTACTTACCAAACGCTACACCGACGAAGCCCTCACCTTCATCGAACAAGAAAAGGACGGCCCCTTCTTTGCCTACATTGCCCACACGATGCCCCACACCATCCTTGCAGCCTCAGAGCAATTTAAAGGAAAGTCCGCAGACGGATTGTATGGTGACGTCATTGAGGAAATCGATTTCAACGTTGGCCGCGTGCTTGATAAAGTGAAAGAACTTGGCCTCGACGGAAACACCTACGTCATCTTCACCAGCGACAACGGCCCGTGGTGGATCAAGAAAGCCCACGGCGGACATTGCAAACCACTCCGAGGAGCCAAGACTTCGTGCTGGGAAGGCGGCATGCGTGTTCCCTGCATCATACGCGCTCCCGGCAAGATTCCGGCTGGAAGTGAATCCCACGCCCTCGCTGCTACCATCGATCTGATGCCGACTCTGACCAAACTCGCTGGTTCATCAATCCCCGACGACAGGTCAATCGATGGTCTGGACCTCACCGCAATCATTCATGGCAAGTCCGACACTCTCTATCGCAATTACTATTTCTATCAACACAACTGCCTGCGCGCGGTTCGTTCCGGCAAGTGGAAATTGATGTTGCCTCACACTGAACCCGCAAAAAGTAGTATCGCTACAAAATGGGCCGCTCACATCGCAAAACCAGATCGCATTCGCGTTAAGAAAGCCCGCCTCTACGATCTCGAAGCCGACATAGGGGAAACAACAAATGTTGCCCAACAGAATCCCAAAGTTGTCGCCAAACTTCAAAAGCTCGCCGATTGGGCAAAGAATGATATCGGAGATCATGACTCCTTCGGAGTCAACGCCCGGACATTTGGCGCCGCCCGACGCACACTGACCGGAGAACAACCACAGCCCGTGAAAAACTAAAACTTTGCAACTTCCATGAGCTCTCTCCCCGGATTCCCGCAATCGCGCAAAGCTACCAGCGACGCGCCAAAGGGAATGGTCTTGGTTATTACCGGACTGGGAATACACCCTGGTTCATTTTCCCCACGCCAGTTCGGAGAGAAGTTCGAGCCCTCCCCGGTGCTCCAATCACAGATGGGACACGCCGGAAACTTCACCGTCTTTTTCCACATGGATCACCCCAGCATCTTTACCAAGCACAGGGGCATCAAATCACTCTATAACGGATCCCTCATTAAGAAGTCGGCCGGACCGCGTATCGTCTCGGTCGATCAGGTCGCCGCCAGCGCCTACAAAAACCTGCCCTGCTCGACCATCCGCAAGAGCGATTGGAAGTCGATCCAATTTCTTAAAGACGGAAAAACAGAGCTCTACAACCTCCGCGCTGACCTGAAAGAAAGTGACAATCTCGCTGAGAAAAACCCCGCACAGACGAAAGCACTCTTGGAAGAATTGACTCAGTGGCGACGGGCAAACAAAGCCCCCTTTCCACCAAATTCTCTTCTAGACTACTAGCATCAGTTCCTTGTTCCAATATTCAGAACACCACAAAATGAATCTTCGTATCCTACTCCTTTTAACCCTCCTTTCTTCTCCCTGTTTGGCTGACACCCCCTCAGGCCAAAAAGAAATGCCCTCATTCAGCTGGGATACCGTCCCCCTTTACATGCACGTGCGCAAGGTCACCGCTTTCACTCCGAAAGAACTTAAGCATCTTGCCACCTTTCCACTCATCACCTTCGAAAAGACTACCGGGGTCAAAGAATTCGGCAGCACCGAACGCGGCACCGAAGCCGCAGCAAAAGCGGTCAAAGAGATCAATCCAAAAACTAAGATCCTCTATTACCGAAACATCTTCGTGCACTACAATTGCTACGCCGCCGACAGACAACTTAAGACCATCGAAACCCCTTTCCTTTCCGACGACAAAGGAAACTCCAAGCTCGTTCGCAACAAAGTCCCCGCCTACGACATTACCAACGACGCGGTTAAAAATTGGTGGCTCAACAGCGCCAAGGAGGTCTGCGCCTCTGAGCACATCGACGGCCTCTTCATCGATGGTAACATCAAAGCCCTCGAAAAGAACTACCTCCGCCGCGAAATCGGAGACGAAAAACGAACCGAAGTCATCAGGGCCTATCACCAAATCATGACCCGGCTCCCAAAAGCCATCGGAGAAAATGAACTCTTCATCGGCAATTCCATCCGCGCCCGCTTTTCACACTCTGGACTCGAACATCTCGGTTACCTCGACGGCTCCTACATTGAAGGATTCGAGCACACCATCAAAGGTATCGCGCGAAAAGACTACGTCGCCAAAGGAGTCTCCGCCGTTCAGAAAGCCGCCAACAAGGGAAAGATCATTGCCTTTACCATCGGCTCTAAAAGCTACGCTGACACCGACATAGATGCCGGCGGGCCTCGAACTAAACGCAAAAAACAATCATTTCAGGACCGCTTCAACTACGCTCTCGCTCTTTTCCTTATTTGCGCGGAAAAACACAGCTACTTCATGTTCACGGACGGATACGGAGTCGATGGCCGAAACGATTACTGGATGAAAGACTTCCCCGAATACTCCAAGCCACTGGGACCACCCAAAGGACCAGCCACCAAAAAAGGCCAGACCTATCAACGTTCATTCAAACACGCCGAAGTCTCCATCGACATCGAAAAAGAAACAGCCATCATCATCTGGAAACACGATTGATTAACCGCCTTTTAAGAGGACGACTATCCCACTTTTTCCCTATGAACTTAAATTTTTTTCTTCTTGTCGCTTTCTCATGTTTCGCGTTTTGCCAAGCCAAGGAACTAGCTGGATCAAAACCTAACATCGTCTTCGTACTCACCGATGACCAAGGAATGGGCGACCTCTCTTGCATGGGAAACCCCATTCTTAAGACTCCCAACATCGACGCCTTTTACAAAAAGTCGACTCGCTTCACCCAATTCCAGGTCAACCCCACCTGCACCCCCACTCGCGCCGCCCTCATGAGCGGGCGGCCGCCTTTTGCCGTCGGGGTTTCTCATACCATTCTCCGCCGGGAACGCCTCGCTCTTGACGTGGTGACTTTCCCCGAAGCCATTCAAAAAGCGGGCTATAAAAACGGCATCTTCGGCAAGTGGCATCTCGGAGATGAAGGCGAAGAATATCTTCCCAATAACCGTGGTTTCAACGAAGTCTTCATCCACGGCGCAGGCGGCCTCGGTCAGGAAACCCTCGGCGACTTCCTCGGAAACAAAGACGCCCAATATTTCGACAATCTTATCCTCCACAACGACACCATCGTCAAAACCAAAGGCTTCTGCACCGATATCTTTTTTCAGGCCTCTTTAGCTTGGATGAAAAAACAAATCGACGCCAAACAACCCTACTTTTCTTACATCTCCCTCAACGCACCCCACGGCCCCTTCTACGCACCGGAAAAAAACATCAAGCGTTTCAAAGAACTTGGCCTCGATGGCAAAGCCGCTGCCCGCTACGGCATGATCGAAAACATCGACACCAACTTCGGACTCCTCATGAAGAAGCTCGCAGAATGGAAACAGCTCGAAAATACCCTCGTCATCTTTATGACCGATAACGGAATGTCAATGGGCCGCTTTAAGATAAACGGCAAACCCCAGACTGCCTTCAACGCCAATATGAAGGGCACCAAAAACTCCCTCTGGGAAGGCGGCACCCGCGTCCCCTCTTTCTGGCACCTAAAAGGCAAAACGAAAGAAGGCATAGACATTACCGCGCTCGCCGCGGACATCGACTTCTACAAAACCTTCTGTGCTCTCACCGGAGCAAAAATACCCAGGAGCAAACTCCCACCCGGAGGCCGATCCCTTCTCCCCCTCTTCGAAAATCCCAATGCTGAATGGCCGGACCGTTCTCTATTTTTCAATAAAGGCCGCTGGGGCACCAAAGGACTCACCAAAGAGAAAGCGAAATACGCTTGCGCCGTACGTACCCAGAAATGGCGACTCGTTCATAATGAATTCCTCTATGACGTCAACAAGGACCTCATGCAGGAAAACGACCTCGCGGCAAAGCACCCCGAAGTCGTTGCCAAACTCCAAAAGGAATACGAAGCTTGGTGGCAATCAGTCCAAGCCCCCCTCGCCATAAACGAAGGGCTTCAGACACCTACGAAAGGCAATTACTTCCTCCAAATTCTCCAAGCCAAACAACTCAAAAACACCGAGATCCCCAAGTGGGCCCCAAAATAATTCTAATCTCATCAAAAAATGAAAACTTTGTTTCCTCTTCTTTTCACGTTCCTCTTTGGGATCAACTCCTTGGCAGCACAAGATGACAGGCCCCATGCGGTCATCGTCGTCGGCACCTTGCACTATTCACCCGAACTCACCATGCCGGTTTTCGCCAAGGAGCTCGAACGATTCGGGTTCCGCACAACCATAGTCATGGGCGAAGGGAACCCCGAAAAGAAGACCGAAAATGTTCTCCCGGGAATCGAAGCGCTCGCCGATGCCGATCTCGCGATCTTTTTTATGCGCTTTCTTAAGCTTCCCGACTCCGAGTGGGAGCACCTCGAAAAATATTTAAAATCAGGAAAGCCGGTCATGGGAATGCGCACCGCGAACCACGCCTTTAAATACGCAAAAGATCACCCCCGCTATGAATGGAACGATGGCTTTGGTCGTCGGGTCTTGGGAACTCCCTACATCGTTCACCAAGCTGGGAGAACAGCGATCAAGATCACTGACCAGGAAGCTGAACACCCCGTCATGTCGCATGTCACCAAAAGGGAATGGGACTCTCCGGGAACACTCTACTTAGCAAAGCTGCAACCCGGATGCCAGGTGCTGATGAAAGGAAGTGGCACAGGTAGGGAAAGACTTTTGAAAAAAGATTTTGGAGAAATCCAGGTCAAGAAATTTGAAATAGCCCCTGTCTCCTGGGCTTGGAAAACCGAATGGGGCGGTAAGTCGTTTTACACCTCATTAGGCCACCCCGGCGACTTCGCGGAAGAAGCTTTTGTGCGCATGTCAATCAATGCGGCCTGCTGGGCAGTCGACCGCCCCCTCCCCAAGGCAGACGCCAAGATCAGCACCTGGAAAATCGAGCGCGTTGACAAGAAGCCAAAGCAACCCAGGAAAAAGTAATTATTCGTCACTTCCTGAAACAACTCCCCATGAAAATTCTAGCCTACGCAACCCTTCTAATTTTCGGCATCAAGGCATCCGCTGAAACTCCCATTCAACCCGGGGACCATATTGCAATTGTGGGCAATACTTTTGCCGATCAACTTCGAATTAATGGATACCTAGAGGCCCTACTCCTCCAGCACTCTTCAAAAAACCCTGTTTCCGTTCGCAATCTCAGCTGGGGCGGAGACATGCTAACCGCCCGAGATCGTCCGACCAATTTTCCCAGCGAAGCATCAACTTTAGCAGATCACAAGACTGACGTCATCATCGCCTGCTTTGGCTTTGGGGAATCTTTTTCCGGAGAGTCGGGCCTCGTAGACTTCAAAAATGACTTAAAAGATTTTATCAGCTCCCACTCAGGGAAAAAATACAATGGAGAATCCGAGGTCCGGCTCATTTTGGTCTCTCCCATCGCCTATGAAAGCCTAGGTAAAATCACCCCCAATACGGAGAAGCGGAACCGCGAGCTGGAATCCTACAGCCACGCGATCAGGGACGTCGCAGAGATTACCAAACTTCCCTTCGTGAATCTTTATGACCCTTCACGCTACCTCATGGAAGAGCCGGGTCCGGATTTGACCACCAATGGAGTTCATCTCAACGCCTACGGTTACTGGTCAATCAGCCAGCGATTCGCATTCCAACTCCTCAGTGCACCAAGTCAGGAACGATGGCAACTCACTCTCGATGCTCAAGCAGCCACTGGATCGGCTACGGGGGTCGAACTCTCAAGAATCAAATCAAGGAACGGCGCGCTCCACTTTCAGGTCAAAGAGATGGTTCCACCCTCGCTCGCCCCACCAACCGATGGGATCTTGCCGCCACAACTTGCCGTCCGGAGGGATACCCTCGTCGTTCGAGGTCTAAAACCGGGCTCCTTCACCTTAACAATCGATGGAACCAAGATCGCATCTCGAAGCCACACGGATTGGGCAGAAGGTATTCCAATTGACTCGTCGCCAACGCACCTTGAAGCTGACGCCTACCGAAGATTGATCAACGATAAGAACCGCCAGTTTGTCTATAGCTGGAAAGCTCTCAATCAGGTTCACATCGTGGGTGAACGAAAAAGTTCGGCGAGTGGCAGGGCTCTCCCTGCAGAAGTCATCGCATTTAACAAGCTCGCAAAACAAAGGGATGCGGCTCTAAAAAAAGGCATCGAACTTAAGTCCCGCGAATGGAAGCTGGCTCCCACTTCGAAATAAAAAACCGATCAAACCATTCGATATGAAAACACTCCTCCTCGTCTCGACTTTAGTAGGGCTCGGACTTTGCGCTGCTGACGTCACAGGGATCAAGAGCGCCAACCTTAAAGGCGCCAACGTGAGTCTGATGAACAACCACGATCCCGCCTCAGAGCTTAAAAATTTCGATCTCCTTCCCGGCTATCAGGCAAACCTCTTCGCCTCCGACCCTATGCTTGCCAATCCTGTGCACATGCACTGGGACAGCAGAGGACGCCTTTGGGTAGCCTGCTCGTGGACCTACCCGCAGCTCAAACCCGGCGATGTCGCGAATGATAAAATCATCATCCTTGAAGACACCGATGAGGATGGCAAAGCCGACAAATCAACGATCTTCGCCGATGGGCTCTATTTGCCCACCGGTATCGAATTCGCTAATGGCGGCTGCTATGTTGGACAATCCCCCGACGTCTTTTTTCTAAAAGATACTGACGGAGACGATGTTGCAGACGTAAAGCAGCTCGCGCTGACCGGCTTTGGAATTGAAGACAGCCACCACTCGATCAGTGCGTGGCGCCGCGGGCCGGGTGGATGGATTTATTTTCAGGAGGGCATCTTCCTTCACGCCCAGGTTGAAACTCAGTATGGAGTTCTCCGCAACTTCAATGGCGGGGTGTATCAATTCAACCCGAGAACCCAAGAACTCCGGATGTTTTGCACCGGAACCGGAGGAAATCCCTGGGGCCACGTCTTCGACCGCTGGGGACAGTCCTTCATGGTGAACAATCCGAAGGTGATGTATCTCTCACCAGTCAGTGGAAACAGCGGAGAAAGTCTGCAGGTCAAACCACTGATTAGCACCGAGAAACAATGCGGTGGTGATTTGGCCACTGGCACTCACGTGGGTGATGATCTTCGCGGTCAACTCATGACCGGACGCTTTAAAAGCCGCGCGGTCATTCGCTATGAATTCATTGAAGACGGAGCCGGTTTTAAAGCCAAGGTCCTCAAACCCCTGATCACTTCCAAGCACCCAAACTTCCGACCCGTGGATGTGAAAATGGGCCCAGATGGAGCTGTCTATGTGGCCGATTGGTATAACTCGATCATCAATCATGCCCAGCACGACTTTCGTGATCCACGACGGGACCACAACCATGGCCGGATCTGGAGGATCACCCACAAAGAACGTCCGCTGGTCAAGAAACCCAAACTTGTTGGAAGCGAACTCACCGAACTCGTTGATCAACTCCGAAGCCCGGAAGACTGGACCCGGCATCAGGCTAAGAATGTCCTGAGCGAACGCGATCCTGATAAAGTCCTTAAGACGCTGGAGGCATGGGTTGAAAAACTCGATCCCGCTCTCCCGGACTACGACCACCATCTCGTGGAAGCGATGTGGGCGTGTCAAAATGTCGAGCGTCCGAGTGAGAAAATTCTTTCTATGGTCCTCGCTGCCAAAGATGGTCACGCCCGTTCCGCTGGAGCCCGGATCCTACGATACTGGCATCAGGACATGAAGGACCCCATTGCCATGATCGCCAAAGCTGCGGGTGATCCCTTCCCCCGAACCCGAATGGAAGCTGTCCTTTCCGCCGGATTCATTCCACAAGCCGAGGCCTTTACCGCCGCCCTGCATGTCACAGACCATCCCGGCGACACCTCGCTGAATCAAGCGCTTCCACAAACGACCAAAGCTCTAGAGAAATATTGGCGGCCTGCCATGGAGTCAGGGAACCTGAAATTTGCGAAGGAATCACACAAGAACTTCCTAGAATCGAAAGCAGGAATCGGATTCGACAAACACTTCGCCAAGTTCCTACAAAATCCTTCTCCCACTCAAGATGAGATCGCGGAAATGAAGGCTCAATTTGCTGCTGTCGCCACCGATCGTGAGATCCGGATGGCCATTAGCTTTCTTACCGATCAGAAGAAAGCACCTACCGATGATGTTTTGCTCTGCCTGCTTCAGGCCCTGAAAAGCCGAGCTGGATCAAATACTTCACGAAAGACTCAGCGGAGTTTCGGTGGACTGAGAAGACTTTTAAGCCATAAAAGTCCAGCGATTGCACAGCTGGCCGTTGAAAACCTTGGTGCCTGGAAAGCCCCAAAGGCCAGACCTCAGCTCCTCGCTCTATTGAGGCAGGACTCTCATTCCATGGAGGTTCGCCAAGCGGCTTCCATCGCCCTTGTCAAACTCGGCCAAAATATAAGTTCCCTCGAAGCCCTTGCAAATAGCCCAAATGTTCCAAATCGTTATGCCGCGATCCCTGGATTAATCACAGCTGACCTAGCAATCGGGATCAAGTCCACGGTAGATCTGCTCGCCATCAACCCCGGGGATCTTGATCCCACTTCCATTCTACAAATCATCCTAAAGAATCGCAGGGGATCGAGATTATTGGCCTCTCAACTGAAAGGTAAAACTCTTCACTCTACAGTCGTTTCCCGTGTCGGTGAATTCCATCGAACGACGGGCCAGCTTCCCAAGGATATCGCATCCTATTTCCAATCCAGTCCAAGCAACAAGGACTCACTGACAGCCAGACTCATTACTGAAGACAAGGACAAATTGGCCGCTGATGTAGTCAAGCTAGGCGACCCACACCGGGGAGAATTAATCTACCGTCGCAAGGCACTCGCATGCACCAGCTGCCACGCAATCGGCCCGGCTGGACCAAACATCGGACCAAACCTGATCGCCGTGGGGGCAGCAGCTTCTCCTTCATACATGATCGAGTCGATTCTAAAACCCAATGCCTCGATCGCAGAGCATTACGACAATCGGCTCTTCACCCTTACAGACGGCACCGTCCAAATGGGCGTCATTACTTTTAAAAACGACAAAGAGGTGATCGTGCGAGACTCAGCACAACAAGGCAAAGAGATCCGAATTCCCATCGCGAAAATTCAACATGAGAAAGCCCTGCCTTCAATCATGCCCTCTGGCCTTGCCGACCAGTTGGCGACCCGTCAGGAATTTCTGGATCTGGCTCATTTCCTTTCGGTCTTGGGGCGCCCGGGTGACTTTGCAAGTAATGAAAGTCCGGTGCTTCGAAAATGGCGTATCATCGGTGCGAATGAAGAACAAAGAGAGCAAGACCTGACCGACTGGACCCCGGCATACAGTATGGTCAATGGTATCCTTCCAAATTCAGATTTAAGTAATCTAGGAAATATCATCTATGCAAAAAGCGTCGTCGATATTTTGGCCCCCGGCCTAATCACCTTGGAATACAATGACACCATCGGCCTTCAACTTTGGAAGGACGGAGCTGAGATTCAAGACATCACAGCGCCCATTGAATTCGCAAAAGACAAGACAACATTGATGTTTACGATCGATCGCACCAAGCGGGGCGAAACCGGCCTGAGAGTCGAATTAAAAACACCTTCCGGATCTTCGGCGAAATTCCAGCCGGAAGGTGGGATGTAGATCCTTTTCAACAAGCTCAATTCACGATCACAAAAAATCCTCAACGGCGCGCGACGCATCAGCCCCCGGCAGCAAACACCGCTCTGCTCACAGGCAGTGAAGGCGCGACACCCATATTACTATGTATTTCACCAAAAAACTCCTAACTCTCCTCATCATCGGCATCTCAACGACCGCACACTCTGCG
Organism: Akkermansiaceae bacterium; assembly: GCA_039768565.1. Taxonomy (GTDB): domain Bacteria; phylum Verrucomicrobiota; class Verrucomicrobiia; order Verrucomicrobiales; family Akkermansiaceae; genus SW10. Next base: position 18,187 of record JBDNAG010000194.1, read on the forward strand.
CCAAAAAAAGGCCAACTCCCCCCCGTCACCATCCCCAACGACTCTCTCACCATTCTCTACGGAAACAGCCTCATTAACCGTCTCCAAGAAGAAGGCTCCTTCGAGGCTTATATCCACACCTCCCCAATAAAGGAGCCCGGACATAAAAATCAGTTTCGCTCCATGGCTTACGTGGGTGACCAGGTCCACTTCCGTATCCGCCCTGAAAAATTCAGTAACCACAAAGCCTATCTCGTCGACCAATGGCAAGCTAATCAAGTCATTATGGCCTTCGGCGGAAACGAAGCCCACCGCGGCCCCGATGGACTCACCGCATTCAAAGAGCAATTCAACAGCTACCTCGACATCATCACCGAGCGCCACAACTGCAAACATTACGTCCTCTGCTCCCCCATCGCGGCCGAAAAAAACAGCCGTATTTTCAACCTTGGAGTCGAGGCTCGAAACCAAAACCTCAAACTCTACTCCGACGCCATCGCCTCCCTCGCCAAAGCCCGCAAGATGAAGTTCGTCGACCTCTTCACCCCCACCAAAACTCTTTTTCAAAACGCAGACGGCAAATACACCACTGATGGACTCCACCTTAATGATCTTGGCGCCAGCGAAGTCGGAAAAATTCTTGCGGCAAACCTACTCGATGAGCTGGTCGAAATCGCAGATTCAACCACCCCCGGCTTTGTCGCCCTTAAGAAACTTGTCAGCCGCAAAGCCTACGAGGTCGCCCAGTGCTACCACCCTTCCAACGGTATCAGCTATTACGGAACCCGGGCCCGCGACTACGAATACACCGCTGAAATCCCACACCACCTGGCACTTGCCAACCAACTCGACCAGGCCATCTGGAAGCAAGCACGCCATCTTGAAGAAGCTATTCCTTTTCCCAAGCTCCCAATCCTCAAAACCAACATGCCATCCAAAAAAGGGCGATTCGGCATGGGCACGATTAAGTCCACAAAAGATGACCTCGAGGACTTCGCGGTCCACGACGAATTTGAGCTTAACTGCTTTGCCTCCAGCGAGGACTTCCCCGAACTCATCAACCCCCTCCAAATGCAGTTCGATGCTCAAGGCCGACTTTGGGTCACCTGCTACGCCAGCTACCCGCACCCCCTTCCCGGTGCCGTGGCCAATGACTTCATCCTTATCCTTGAGGACACCGACCACGACGGCAAAGCCGACAAGAAAACCGTCTTCGCTGACAAGCTCCTCCTTCCAGACGGATTCGTCCTCTACAAAAAAGGGGCCCTCGTTTCAGTCTCAAGAAAAATCATTTACCTCGAAGACACCGACGGCGACGACATCGCAGACCACCGAGAAGAATTCCTCCGCGGCTTCGACAACACCGACACCCATCATAGCGGTTACCTCTCCCGATCTCCGCGTGGTGATCTCATCCTCTCCGAAGCTCTCTTCCACCGTGGCCAATTCGAGACTCCCTACGGCGTCGTCCACACCAAAGACACTTCCATCATGTCTCTCGACCTCGACACCCGACGCCTCACCGTCGAACGACAGACCGAAGCCCCCAACCCCTGGCGGGTCGCCTACAATGCCGTCGGCGAAGCAATCCAATTCTACGGCGGTGGCCAAATCATCGATGCCGATATCCACAACATACACACCCCGATGGGAGCCTCCGCGCCCACCGCACTTGGCTACCCCTTCCGCTACGACAAAGGCTGCAGCGCCGAGTTCCTCGAAAGCCCTCACTTCCCCAAAGACTGGCAAGGCGGCTACCTCACCAGCCACCTCCTCCGCACAAACGAGATCAACTACACCCCGCTCAAATACATCGATGGTGCCATCAAAGCCGCCGGAGAAAAAACCACCCTCCTCAGTTCCAAAAACAAAATCTTCCGCCCCTCCGACCTTATCTTCGGAACCGACGGAGCCCTCTACATCTCCGATTTTTACTACCCTATCATCGGCCATGCCCAGCACTCCAACCGCGATAAAAACCGCGACTACGCCAACGGCCGCGTCTGGCGCCTCACCTACAAAAACACCCCACTCCTCGAACAACCCAAAATCGCCGGAGCCAGCACCAAAGAACTCATCACCCTCCTCCAAAACCCCCACCTCAAAATCCGCCAACTCGCCCGCCTCGAACTCGAAACCCACCCGAAGTCCGATGTCCTCGCCGAAATAAAAGCCATCCAAGTATTTATAACAGGCACAGACAGCTTCTCCCTTGAAATTCTCTGGCTCCAGGAACGCTTCAAAGCCTTCGACGACCCCAGCGTCTTTTGGAAGAACCTAAGCTCCAAGAATATTAACAACTCACGATCTGCTGTTCGCTCCCTCCGCTGGTGGGCTGCTACATTAGGAGACGATGGCCTCGATTCTATCGTAAAGTTAATAGCCACCCAAAAGGACGAGCGCATCAAAATCCTCCTCGTCGGCGTCCTCTCCCACCTCCAGCTCCAGGACGAAAAATGGTCAGCCCTCATCGCCACCATCCCCGCCAAGCCCAAGACCCCGCTCGACTACGCCAAGACCATGGCCAGCTGGAAAGACCGCCCCAGCCTCGCCCCGCAATTTCCGCTCCTAAAAATCGCGCCCGACGCCTTCCTCGCCAAAAACTCCTTCACCGGAGACTTCTTCAAAAAAGCCACCCTCTACTTCAGCAGCGAAGCCGCCACCGAGCTCATCATCGGCCACTCCGGCAACCCCTACCTCAACATCTCCCTCAACGACAAACCCATCCTCATCACTTCCGGCAGCCCCCACACCGCCACCTCGCAAAACACCATCCCCGTCAACGCCGGCATAAATAAAATCAGAATCACCGTCACCTCCGGAAAAGTCAGACGAGACCCCAAAAACCAGCGCATCTACCTCTGCACCAAAGCCGGCACCAAACCAAAAACCATCTCCTTCGCCAGCTCCCCAACCGAGGGTGAAAAGTGGATCACCGCATATAACAAACAACTCGAACTCAACTGGGAACCCTTTGCCCGTGCCACCTTCCAAACCCACTGCGCCAACTGCCACGCCATTGACACCAAAGCCGTTGGCCCGCCCCTCAAAGGCCTCTTCGGAAAAACCCAAACCGTCATCTACGCCGACAGCACCAAAAAGGAAATCACCGTCGACCACGACTACCTCCACGAAGCCCTCCGTAACCCCATGTCAGTCTACCCCGAAGGCTACCTCCCCGCCATGCCCCCACTCCCCATCTCAGACAAGGAAGTCGACATCCTCATCCGCTGGATCAAGAGCCTTTAAAGATTTCGCCTCCCACATTCCATCTCTTGGGAAATTTGTGTCACCCCATGAGCCACTGGGCTTTATCAAAAAACAGTCAAAGTAATATTGTGGGCTAATTCAGCTAAAAAGCGTTGAACATCTATGAACCACCATCTAACTCGAGGCTTTATAAAAAGATGATGATTAAAATAAACAATACCGCAATTGCAACAACCTTAGCTCTAGCTGCCTCATCAGCGGGCGCAGCAACGATCGGCCTATGGGATGGCTGGGATGGCACCACCGATGGAAGTACATTCGTGGAGACTGATTCCTTTGGGCTTGTTAGCGTTTCCCCACGAGTCACCGAACCAAACTCCGGAACCGGAGCGTTTCGTGACATTGATCAAACCGCCCGGGGGTCCAATGATGGAACCTTTGGCACAATCGCCGGAGCAGAGACAGCCACCACGGGAGGTTTGCGACTCGAAAAAGGCTACACAGGCACTGCTGGTGCCGGCACTGATGAGCTCCGCACGCTTTGGGTCAGCTTTGTCAATGATACGGCGCAGACGATCGCTTTTGATGACCTTTCTTTTGACGCGGTTTACTCCGTCAGTGGCGCATTTTTCAGCAAAGACACTTATGCAGTCTCGTTTATTAATCAAACGACAAACGTCACAACTCCCGGGCTTGGAACAGGATCATTTGGCACTGCTCCCAGTGCAGGTGACTTTGCTGATATCGATCTTGACGTGAGCAGCATCACTTTACCTGCAGGGGAAACCGGAGTTTTTGCGATTGATTTCAGTGGGGCAACGAGCCTCAGCCCGGGATCGCACTTTGATAATCTCTTGGTGACAGGAGACCTTGTTGATCCGGTTCCGGAGCCGTCATCGGCAATTCTTGTTGCTCTGGCTGGCATTGGACTTTTGCGACGCCGTCGATAGCTTCATCCATTCCATTTCAAACCACTTATTGGCCCCGCTTTACTCATGAAACTTGATGAAGCGGGGTCATTTCTCTGTCCTGCCTAGCGTTCTCATCTTTTCAAAGATGACGAGTGAAATTCCCCGGATCGAAACATGCAGGCAACATAGATCACCAACTGCCCGTCCCTAAAATTAATCAATCAAATCTCGAAATGAAGCCATCGAACTCACACTCACTCGCAGTCATCAAGCTCCTCACCTTTATTATGTTGGGCTTCAGTGCCTCACACTTGTCTGCTGCTGAATTAGAATTCACAGGTGGGTCCATCAACGCTGCAGGTAGTTGGAACATCGTTCCGGGCCCTGGAACACAAAAGCCTACGGCTGGAGACACCGGAATAATCGCGGCAGACGGAACCATTGGGGGCTCGGTCGTTAATTTTGGTGATTCGGTCGTCACCCAAACCGGTGGCACAATTTCCACCAGCGCTGCAAACAACAATTTCAACTTCCTCGGGGGAGGCATTTTTAATCTGGAAGGAGGCAGAATCGAAACACGAGGCCTATTCGGCAACAATTCAACAATTAACCTTTCGGGAGGATTCGTGCAGCTTGGCTCAACAACAAATGACAGCGTCGCATTTGGTAGCGCCAACCCCGCTGGAGCCTTAACAATTAGTGGGACCGTCGAGATTACGGCACTCAAGAGCTATGTGATCAGGAATGAGAACATCCTAGATATTTTCCCCGACTGGTCTGGCACGTGGACTCATCCGAGCTTCCCAGCTGAGGGTAGTTGGCAGGAATCGCTCGTGTCCTTAGGCATCCTTTTCGATGGTGCCGCCATCACGGATGAAAACTTCGGGAGTATTTTCTCGGTGACAAATGGGGGACAGACCCTCTCGCTAAAAAAACCAGCTTCTGCCACTCCTCTCGCCATTTCTGAGATCAAATACGCTCCTGAAACGAATACCGTGACTCTGACCTGGAATTCGACTCTCAGCGCCATTTACACGATCAATTATTCAAGTGATTTGAATAACTGGGACGCTGATCTATCAGACGGAATTACAATGGCAGGAGATGACGAAGATGAAAGCGATGGTGATTTTCTGACTGTCAGTTTTAGTCTGGATGATTTTGGCTTGCAGGAACCCACTAAATTATTCTTTCGAATCAAGCCAACTCTCTAGTCCAAATACCCTTCAATAATGCGACAGGCACTTCCATCTCACAAAGAGGATGTCAGCTGTAAAAATTATTTCAACTAGACTCATGCAGACACGCACATCGTCGCAGGAAATCATAACCAAGATCACTCTGCCGCTGACTTTGCCAGGCAGAGTGAGGACAGCTTGGAATGGGTGTTCTATGATAATCAATTGTGCTTGTGCTGCCTCAACCTTCTTCGGAATTGTATCCTTGAATGCGCAAACATTTGATGCCACTCGAATCGACGGAAGACCCGTTGGGCATGTGCATGACACCGGGAAGTCTGATCCTATTATTGACGTAAACACTTTCGCAGACGTTGGTCTGACCAACTCCGACCGGGATAATATCAATGGCCCTTCGCTAATTCGTCTTCCCGATTGGCTCGCAGACGAGAATCGAATTCATCCGAACGCAAACTACTATCTCTACTTTGCCCATCACTCTGGAAAATATATCCGGATGGCTTGGGCCTCAGACCTTACCGGAAGTTGGAGTTTATTCAATGTCGGCTCCGCAACCGACCGGGCATGGGGCATTAATGGCAATAATACTGGCGAGCAAACCGGCGGCACCGGCGTACTCGACCTCTCAACTGTCCTTAGTTTCGGCAGCGCTGGCATCGGCGTCTCCAATCACGTGGCTTCACCCGATGTCTTTGTCGATAATGTCAACGAGCGCTTTGTGATGTACTTCCACGCTCCACGAAATGGCTTCGGCCCTGCAGGGCAGCAAACTTATGTCACCACCTCGAGTAACGGGCTAAACTTTAATGATCCGGCAGAATACGGACAACCCGGTCAAGGCCCTCGCGATGTCATGCCGACCGGGGGCTATCTTCGCAGCTTCGATGTCAGTGATGGCACCTTTGCTTATTCCAACATGGGTGAGTTGTGGAGAGCCCCTCTTCTGAATACGGCCGGCCAGGTCAACACCCTCGCCAATGCAGACTCGCCCGGCGGCTTATGGACAGTAAGCGCTTCCCATAATCACGGGACCAGGAACTGGTGGGACCTGATCCCGGACAGAGACAACCCGATCCGAGCCCTTTACAACGGTCAGGAAACTGACCCAAGACACTTCGGAATCTATACCCGCAGTCACATCGACCCCGCTGATGAACACGTTTATCTTTTTTACTCGGCCCGGAATGACTCACCTGAATCGATCTTTCTCACCGTTGTCGATACCGCTAATTCTTCGATAAACCCTGCGAACTGGACCCCGATCGGACAGCGCATCGTGCTGAAACCATCACTCGACTGGGAGGGCGCGGATCTACCCATCGGGCTCTCGGCAAATGGCTCCTCGGTCGATGTTCACGAATTGCGGGATCCTGCTATTTTCCAAGATACGATGGGCACGGCAGATCCTTCTGACGACAAGCTTTACCTTCTTTACACAGGTAAAGGAGAAGAGGCGATTGGACTCGCTGAGCTAACTTTCAAACCGTCAATAGCGAACACCGAGGCCCCACAAGGAGATCTCTTCCTCGATACTTCGGTCGAAGGAATCAGCATTGATTACGACGGAAATGGAAGCACAACACAGCCTGAATTTGTTGGCGAAGGAACAACTGGAGATGGCAACGGCCTCTACGAACCTACAACCACGTTCACGAATCCATTTGGCGGAGGCGACATTTCAGTCACTATGAGCGCTGACCGCTGGAAACGTCGCGCTCCCATTACCGGCAGCAACGCCATTCAAAACAATCTCTTATTTGATTTTGCCGGCCCAGTTACCGGAGGAATAGCCACCCTCACCCTCGAACTCCCAACAGGTGAGTATGAGGTGACACTCTATCAACACGAATCGAATCGATCTGCAGCAGAAACAGCCAGCCTGGAGATCACTGATGCAAATGGTGGTTCCAGTAAGATCGACCTCGACAGCAGCTTCGGGAGTAATCCTGCTGAAATTAAGACGACCGTGCACTCTGTTCGTTCAAACGGATCGGATGACATTATTTTTACGATCAATAACACCGACCCTCAGACCACCGGAGCCTATCCAATTAATGGAATCATAATCCAGCCGGTCGAGTCCCCTGACAATGATGGTGATGACATTCCCAGTCAGTGGGAAACCGACAACAATCTCGATCCCTTCAATGCAGGCGATCGGGATGAAGATCCTGACTTTGATGGCTTCACAAACTACGAGGAATGGGTAGCACTCACAGACCCAAATGATGCGGATTCGAAACTTAGCTCTACTATTTCATTATCTGGGACGACTATGACCCTCACCTTCGACAGCAATCCGACCCGCCTCTATTCTCTCATTAGCTCACCCGAGCTAGGAGCAATCGAAGAATGGGATATTATTGTCAATCCTCGCGCCGGTCTGGGCGCGGGTGACAAATTCACACTGACAATCGATCCTGAAGAGCCAAAGATATTCTATCGTCTCGTTGTTGAGGGATTGTAGCTTAGTAAACAAAGTCGTAAGGCGATTATCGTAGAGTCGCAAAAATGAAGCACTCTTGTCTGGAGACTTTCCCGTCAAAAACTCCTCAAGACGTATGGATGGGGTTCTTTTCCAAACTTTGCGAGAGTCATTGCCAGACTCTCTTGGTATGGATCTTCAAACATCAACGTCATCGTCATCTCCAAGTATCATGAGATTCCTCACTACCCTTTTCTTCCTCGCTCTACTCATCCCTCTGTCGGCAGAACCAGAAGTCGTCACCCCGCATAAAAAAGCCCGCAAGGCCCGCAAATCCCCCACACACCTCGAAACCGGAGCCAAACGAAAACTTGACCTCACCTACAAAACCGTCGGCAAGAAGGCACTTAAACTCGACCTCTACTACCCCACCGCAAACAAAAGCGAAAAATCCCCCCTCCTCATTTACACCCATGGCGGAGGCTGGGCTGCCGGAAGTCGTGCCGGGGCCGCCCGAGGTTCATTCGCCGCCGTCTTCAAACCTCTCCTCGCCCAAGGCTTCGCCGTCGCCTCCGTCTCATACCGCCTCTACTCGAAAGAAGGCACCGTCCGCATGCGCAACTGCGTCATCGATTCCAAAGACGCCCTCCGCTACCTCGTCAAAAACTCCGACTCCCTCGCACTTGACCCCTACCAGCTCTTCGTTTTCGGCGATTCGGCGGGCGGCCATATCGCCCAGATGCTTCTCCTCACTCCACCCGACACCCTCACCGGCGACCCCGACCTCGCCGAAGTCTCCTACAAAATCACCGCTGGACTCTCCTGGTATGGCCCTTGCGATTTCGAAGACATCAGCCTCTTCAATCACGACGACCGCCCCAACTTTCGCAACCGGTTCGCCTCCCGTATTCTCGGCGAAACCGAACTCTCAGCCGAAGAAAAAACGTACCTCTATCGCGAGATGAGCCCCATCGCCTACCTCAAAAAAGACAGCCCGCCACTCCTCATGATTCAGGGCAACAAAGACACCACTATCCCCGTCAAACACGCCCACCGCATGATCAAGGAGGCAAAAAAATTAGGCGCCCCCGTGAAAGCGATGATCATCAGAAACTCCGGCCATAATTGGCGGAAAGTAGATTCAGAAATAGAACCTTCCCGAAATGAAATCATCAAAACGAGCGTAGACTTCGTTATCCGGCATCGCACTCGACCTTAAGAGAAGTAATACGGTCCAAAAATCATGCTCCAAATCATCCACGCCCTCGTCTTTTGCGCCCTTCTCACCGTCGGCATCACTATCAATGCCACTGCGAAGGAATTCCTTCATCCCGGCATTTCACACAGCCAGGAAAACATCGATTTCATCAAAGCCAAAATCGCCACTGGAGAAGAACCTTGGGCGACGGCCTGGAAAGGCGTGCAGTCCTCACGCTACTCAGACCTCGACTGGAAACCCCAACCTCACGCCAAGGTCGAGCGCGGCCCCTATAACAACCCCAACATTGGATCATCGGAATTCAGTCAGGATGCCCAAGCTTCCTATACTCACGCCATTAACTGGGTCCTGAGCGGAAAGGAAGCCCACGCCAAGAAGGCAGCGCAAATTCTCAACGCCTGGTCCGGGAAGTTGGAATCGATCTCCAACCACGACGCCCGCCTCCTCGTGGGCATGGAAGGATACGAATACTGCAACGCCGCCGAACTCCTGAAGCACACTTGGGACGGATGGCCCGAAGACGAACAGAAGCGATTCGCGAAAATGCTGCGGGGAATTTTCTATCCGACCATCAAGGACCTCTACCCCACTGCCAATGGTAATTGGGATGCTTCCATGCTCCAAACTATTCTCGCGATGGGCGTCTTCCTCGACGATCGCGAGATGTTCGATCACGGCGTCAATTACTTCCTCAAAGGTGAAGGCAATGGAGCGGTGCGAAACTACTTCAAACCCTCCGGTCAATGTCAGGAAAGCGGACGCGACCAGGGCCACACCCAGATGGGATTAGACTTCCTGGCCTGCACCGCCGAGATCGCCTGGAACCAGGGCGTCGATCTCTACAGCGCCACCGAAAACCGATTGCTGAAAGGATTCGAATACACCGCGAAGTACAACTTGGGCCATGACGTCCCCTTCGAATACTACGAGAGCTACAAAGGTCGCTATAAAGCAAAGAAGATATCCGACGACTCACGCGGCCGCCTTCGCCCGATGTATGAGAAGGTCCTCAATCACTACCAGAACCGAAAGGGCCTGAAGGCCGAATTCACTGAACAGGCTGTCATGAAAATGCGCGATGGCTCTTCGGAGCGCCGTTCACGGAGGCGCTCCCGCAGTCGTTCCTCAGCCCTCAACACTCTCATGTTTGCCGGAGAAAAGGCCGACAAGGCTTCCGGAAAGAAACCCAATATCGTCCTCATCTTCGCTGATGACCTAGGCTACGGAGACCTCAGCTGCTACGGGGCCACCAAGATTAAAACGCCCAACATCGATCGCCTCGCCAGCGCCGGCATGAAATTTACCGACGCCCACTCGGCCGCCTCTCTATGCTCCCCCTCCAGATACGGGCTTCTCACCGGCCATTCTCCGTGGCGTCTTCACAAAAAAGGAAATGGCTACCGCCTCAGCTCGGACCGCCCGAACATGGGAAGCTTTCTTCAGAAACAAGGCTACACCACTGCCGCGATCGGCAAGTGGCATTTGGGATATAGCAAGGACTGGAACAAACTCCCTATCACCGGACCACTCGAAGTGGGCTTTGACTACCACTTTGGAGTTCCTTCAAATCACAACGACTCCACCCGGGCCTTCATTGAAAATCACGACCTCGTCGGCCGCAAGCCCGGCGAAGAATATCACATCAAGCGGGGACAGGACTTCCCCGATGGACTCGCCAAGCCACGCGTCGAAGACCAGGTCGACACCACTCTCACCGAGAAAGCCGTCGCCTTCATTCGACGCAGCACCAATAAGCCCTTCTTCCTCTACTTTACTCCGTGTGCTCCCCACACCCACGTCGTTCCGAGTTCAAAATTCCGCGGTACCAGCCATGCCGGTTTGTTTGGCGATCACATTCAGGAATTGGATTCCCATGTCGGAACAATCCTCAAGACGCTCGACGAACTCAAGCTCTCGGAAAACACCCTCGTCATCTTCACCAGCGACAACGGCTCCACTCCCAAGGACTTCCGAGGAACCCAAGGGGTGCACTTAAACCTCGCCGACGAGTCCGGTGACATTCGCAAGAAGTTTAAGACCGCCAAGGAGGAGGCAAGAAAACTTGGCCATGTCACCAATGGTCCATGGCGGGATGGCAAGGGATATCCTTATGAAGGCGGTCACAGAATCCCCTTTATCGCACGCTGGCCAGGACACATCGCTCCCGGCTCTTCAACAAACGCCCTCTTGAATCTCACCGATCTGTACGGAACCGCGGCCGACATTCTCGATCAGGACCTTCCAAAGCAGGCCGCCGAAGATTCGATCAGCGCCCTCCCCGTCCTTCTCGGCGAAAAAACCACCAGACCCGAGCGGGAAGCCATCTTCATCCTCGGAGATGGCAAGGACAGCGCCATCGCAGTGTGCTCAGGCCAGTGGAAGCTCATCGTCCGCTACGGAAAAGACCGCGCGGAATCCTACGAGCTCTTTGATCTCCAAAAAGATCCCGGTGAACTCAACAACCTCTCCGAACAGCATCCAAAAATCACAGCCAGACTGAGCGCTGGTCTCAAAAAGGCAGAAGACACCGGACGCACCCGCCCCTAAACAGAAGAGTGAGTGATTCACTTCCGAAACCTTCTCTAATTTTTCACTTTCAAACGCATAAAGGAAAGAGCCTGAGAACTGGATTGGACGCCAAAACATATTCCAGCAAGTTGTCCTCCTTATCTCCATACCATCGGCCCCTGTATACGACAGATGCCAGAGAAAAAGAGCTGATCGTCTCCAACTGATAGGCCCCATCCCTAAAATAGGTTACCCTTCCCAATCCCGATGAAGAATCCACTTCTCCACTTCTTCTTTATCATCCTTCCGGCAAGCGCTGCTGATTTCTATCTTGCTCCACGGGGTAATGATGCCTGGACGGGAACATTGGACGCCCCCTTTGCAACCTTGGAGCGCGCACGCGATGCCGTCCGAAAATTAAAATCCGAATCCGATAAAAACATCACCGTCCAAATCCGCGGGGGAGAATATCGGCTTGGTAAAACTGTCACTTTTGGTCTGAAAGACGCCGGTGATAATTCCACCATCACCTACGAGGCCTTCCCCGGGGAAAAGCCGGTCTTTAGTTCGGACCTAGATTTGAACGGTTGGAAAAAGCTGGCCAATCCTCTTCCATTTCTCCCAAAAGCCGCCCACGACAAGGTCTGGGTCGCTGACCTTCCCAAGGATTGTCCAAAGCGCTTCCACACACTTTACGATTCCGACGGTCTCCTCACAAGAGCGCGCTCCAATGGATTCATTCCAGCGAATTCAAAAGGCACCTCGAAATATCACTTCCCTTACCCAACCGGAACGATGCGAGATTGGCCTAATCCCGAAGACATCGAACTCGTCATCCGACCTCATCACGCCTGGATCGCCAACATCCTCCCCATCAAATCAATCGATACAAAAAAACAAATTGCCACCACTTCCGTCGCCGCGACCTATGGAATGAATCGCCTTCATTTCCTCCCAAAAACGAAATCCGCTTGGGTCGAAAATGCCATCGATGCCCTCAATAAGCCTGGCGAATGGGTCATCAATACCAAAGAGGGAAAAGTCTACCTTTGGCCACGAGCCGAGGGTCCGCCAAAAGACATACGGATCCCCCGCCTTCAGGAATACTTCCTCGTCGAAGGCCAAAACGACATTAAAGGGCCATCCGACAAGCCAGTTCGTAATCTCTGTTTCCGCGGCCTCACCTTCACCCGTGGCGACGCCGACCGTATGACCCAAGATGACAAAGGCCTCCAGCACGACTGGCAATTCCACGACAAAGCCAACGCCCTCCTCCGCCTCCGTGGAACCGAAAACTGCTCCATCGAAAACTGCCACTTCCTTCACAGCGGCGGCACAGCCATCCGCGCCGACCTCCACAGCCAAAAAAACCGCATCGTCTCAAATCACATCCAGCACCTCGGCGGCACTGGCATTCTCGTCTCTGGCTACGGCCCTGGCACCAAAGACCTTAGTCATCACAACCTCATCGAGAATAACCACATCCACCACATTGGAAAAATCCAAGCCCACGCCCCCGGCATCTTCCTTTGGCAAAGCGGCGAAAATCGCGTCGTCCACAACCTCGTCCACAACACCCCCTACTCCGGCATCATCATCTCCGGAGTTATGACCAAATTCTTTTCCAAAAAAGGGAACTCCCGCGAACTCGTCCGCACCATCCGCCGACACGAAACCGGCCCCACTCCAAAAGCCACTCTCGAACAAATCCGCCCCTTCCTCCATACCCACGACAACCTCATCGAACTCAACGAAATTCACCACGTCATGCAGCAACTCAACGACGGCAACGGCATTTACATCCGTGGAGCCGGAGCCGGAAACGTTATCCGACGCAACTACATCCACGACCTTCTTGCACCCACCGTAATGCAATCTGCGATCCGCACCGACGGCGGCCAACGCGATACCCTCATCACCGAAAACCTCATCTACCGCTGCACCGCCCAAGGCATGCAGATCAAACTTAACAACCGCTGCATTAACAACGTCATTGCCGACATCCGCCCCGGCACCCACAAAGGAGAAGAACGGACGCCCATGTTCCTTAAGCTCTACGAAGGCCCCCTCACCGGCGGAGCCTACCAAAAGAACATCTTCTACCACCCCGGCAAGGACGTCGTCTTCTACCAAGAAACCAAAAACTTCCGCACCCCCGTCGGAGCCTTCGCCAAAGACGCCGACACCGACCACAATATCTACTTCTGCGCCAGAAACCCCGCCAGCGGCCAAACCTTCCTCACCCAAAAGCAAAACGAGGGCGCCGACAAAAACAGCCTCGCCCAAGACCCACTCTTCATCGACCCCGCAAACGGCGACTTCCGCTTCCAAAAAAAATCCCCCGCCCACAAACTCGGCATCAAACCCCTCGATCTTTCCAAAGTCGGATTATTGGAGAAGTAGTTCCCCCTCGACTACTTTTTCTTAGGCTTAACAACCCGATCAAGGCGCTGCTTATCAGCAATGAGACGCTTCCTCAGCTTAGCGTAGTCCAGGTCTTGCACGGCGACTTTATCATCGATGGAAAGCGCGGCGGCGGTTCCGGCACTTTGGCCAAGGATCATAAAGACCGGCTCCATACGAATCGAACCGTATGCGATGTGTGAACTTGAAACCGCAGCGGGGACGAGGAGGTTTTCACACTGCTTTTTCTTTGGAGTGATCGAGCCATAGGAGATGTGATAAGGCTTCTTCGGAGTGACGCCGATGTCGCCTTCGTTTTGCACGTATCCCTCCGGCGTGATGTAGCGCTGCACGTTATGAGAATCCATGGTGTAGGAACCCATACCGATAGGCTTGGGTGTTTCGCGCTTCCCTTGCACGTCGAGCTGAGTGGTGACGTATGACCCAATCATGCGGCGGGCTTCGCGGATGTAAAGTTGTTGAGGCCAGTTCCCATTGTCGGTGAACTCATCCTTGGCCAAGCCCCAGGTGCTCATCTCTTTACGGAATTTTTCAGGAACTCGCGGGTCGTTCGCGAGGAAATACATCATCCCCTTTTGGTAAGTCTCGTGCTCTTTAATAATCTCTCGACGGCGCTCGTAAGAGCCATCGGGGTAATCGTAGTTCATCCCAATATTATCGGTGTTAAAAGGTCCGTGATTGTTGGTATCGGTCTTGTGGTTTGGTAGGTGATCAAATTGTTCAAAGACTTCGTCCCAACCAGTATCGAGAATACGAGCAAAGAGCGTATATTGATTGGGGTCGTAGCCTTCAGGTTTTGCGAAAGGAACGCGATTCTCGGGCTTGTTGGTGAGGCACATGCGGAAGCAGTAAGCTTGCACCTTCTTATCGCCTTCGCCCTTCTTACCGGGGTCCTCACCAGAGATTCGAGGAAGAAGCCCGCTGGAAGGGTCACCGGGAATGACATAAGGCGAGAGGTTCATCTCACCAAAGTGATGCCCGTGATGAAGGACGCCAACTTGCACGCCATTCCAAGTTTCGCCATAAGTGGCATTCGACTCACGACCGACTTGATAACTCACGCCCGCTGCCGCCATGAGATCGCCCTCATAAGTGGCATCAATGAAGATTTTCCCTTCAAATTTCTTTTTGGAAAGCGTGGTGATTTGAGTGATCTTCCCCTCCGTCATCTTCACTCCGCTTTCGCGATTGAGCCACTCGTCACGCTTCACGATGAGATCATTCTCCTCGATGTGATCTTCGAAAATCCCCTCAGCCACATGCGGCTCAAACATCCACATGCTCCCGTCGCCATTATCAATCGTGCGAGTCCCTGAGCCGGTGTAATTCGAGCGATCCTGCCAATTCCAAGCCGCCTTATTCTCATAATGCTGAAAGACTCGCTCGTAAAAGTTCCGGGAAAGGCCACCCACTGCGTCTTTTTTCCCGGTATCGGTCCAACCAAGTCCCCCGGAAGAGAGCCCACCAAGACGTTTGTCCGGAGAAACAATAATCACCGACTTTCCCATCCTCTTTGCCTGAACAGCCGCGATGACACCCGCCGATGTCCCTCCGTATACAATCACATCCGCCTTGTAAAATTCTTGAGCAAAGACCGAGGTCGCCGAGAGTAAAATGGAAATGAAAAATTGGATCAGCTTCATAAAGTGATTGAGAGCCATCCTCTTGAAATCAAGATCTGCTTCAAGGAAGATTTCTTTTTAAGAATTCAACCCTACTTGGAGCCCCAAAGAGGCCCTTAGCCTGACCTCAAAAAAATTGGACGCTCGATGGATGTAGACTCGCTGTTAAAACCAAATCAAAAAAGTGAAATGAATTCGCTCTAGCGAAGAGCAAAATGTCCGTATTCTGTTAAAAGAGCTTCGGCCAAATTATTGAACACGAAGCAAAACCGCGAAAAGCGGAAGATTTTGTCTTCTAATTTCCACCTAACCGGACTCGGTAAAAGCGAAGCTTTGTATCTTTAGTGAGTCCCTGACCATTTTCTATGAATTCAGTGAAGGAAGTCGTTTCACTATCTAGATTCGCAACAACACTGTCACTGAGCTCCAACCAGTTATCTCTCGTTAAATCGGACGAAGCATCGATCGAATAGAACTGCCCTGGTCTGGAATTCCAGGTGATAGTCACGGAATCCTCTGCCTTCTCAAGTTTTATGATCGACAGCCCATTTCCTCCACTCCCCCCCAAAGCACCATTGACATCATCAAAAGTCGTACCAATCCGAATCTCATCAAGGTTCGTTCGAACTGCATCAAACGAAAGGGTGTTAAATGCAGTTTGATCAAGATTACCAACAGTTGTAATTGACGAAGCACCTGTTTCAAAATCGGCCAAAGTGGGCACAACAAATGAATCAAGCGCAAACACATTCGTGGTGATAACTTCTGTCTCAGCACCGAATTCGATTCGGATAATAATGAGTTGCTGAGGGAGAATTCGTTCTACGAAGTCGATACTCGCAAATTGAGTAAAGACACCCATGACTCCCTCGTCATCCCAATAGGATGCCCGCATCGATGAGTCAGTGCTATTCCAGAGTGAGGTCGCTCCGATCGCTTCGCCCTGGGCAAAGCGAGCTCGATCATCACCAGCTGCCCCTGTGACGGTACCGCCTCCGATTGGAGCTGAACCAATGGCAAGATCAGGTTCATGGTTATTATCGTTCGCCCCGTCTACCGTCGTAGCTGCCGCTATATAACTCAGCCAAATAGTCGCACCGTCGGTAAATTGACTCGTCACAGATGGAGACAGCGTAATATGTCCCTCGTTGTTGTCCCGTCGCATTCCCTCAAGGAAACCTCCTTCATTTGGAAACAGCGAATCTACAGGAATGCCGGTCCAGGTTTGCCCCGACGTCAAACCTCCATTTGTCCCGTTATTCCTGACAGTTAAAAGCTGTGCGACAGGCATACCACCAGGCGTTCCATTTCCACTACTTGTATCCGTCCAGCCACCTTCGGAACCAATTACTGGCGTGGATCCCTGAAGTTCTGTTCCCGCAGAGTAATCAAATGGCTCATAGAACAAGAGTTCAGCATTTAAAAGGGATGTGCTTGTCAGGAAAGCTAGAAAGACGTCGCTGGAAGAAAGTGGAAATTTGGTTCGAAATGAAAGATACGATAAAGACATGATAGATTGAAAATGAATACCTTACCCCAATTCTAATAAACAATATCTTCAAACCAAGCGTAAAGCGCTTTGACCGGCCTATTGGGAAGTTCCACAATCTTTCTCCATCTTAAGGTTTTCAATTCAGATAGAGCACTCATCCTTCGGTTCAATCTGTAAAAGTGTATGTCGCATCTGAATCATCTGCTTCATTTTAAGCCGATTAGAGCCAAGACAATGGCGTAATTGACTCAATCCAGCCAAATTTCCTCCGTTTGGCTTCGAGGGAACCTTGCCATCTTTCTACTCCCAATGACCATGCGACCTCTTCACGTTCACGTTCCAACTTTCGCGGCGAAGGTGCTTCGTTACGGTGCGGTAGCCTACCTGGAGAAAGCTAGTCGCGATACTCCTCACTAAAAAAATCACTTGCGAAAGCCGTCACTGAAACGACAAAGCCTATACCTTACCGGGAGCGGGAATTTCGAAGCCTTTACGATTACCATCTTTCAGGAGGGCATTGGCTGCGACTGCGTGCTCACCAATATGCTTCTCTGATTTCGGGTCAAAGGTTAGCCACGGACCGACGACATAATTGCCCCCGTCCTCCGGGATACCCACCCCGTCCGCCATGATGTGATGAAGCTTTCCGAAGTGCTCGGCAGCAGCCGTATTATCACCAAATCGCCCGGCCTTGGCATTGAAGGGAACTTTTTCACCAAGGCGGTATGAATTATTCATGAGGTGACCAAGAACGCAGCCGTAGTGCGCCTCTAAAACGTTTCCATTGGCCATCTCCGGCTTACCCGCACGGCAAGCAGCAATAAAGCTTCCCCAGTTTCCGCCTGGTGTAACATCCCCTTTGGGGACTTTGACAGGCTCTCCTTTATCAGAACCAGGCGCGTAATAATTGTTACGAATAATACGACCTCCGTCTTCGAAATAGTATTCGTTTTCGACCTGACGTTCGTAGCCTTTATAGTTCACGTTCCGAACATTAAAGAAGGCCCATTGCCCGTTGGGATACTCGGCCATTCCCATCATGGTATTGGGTGTCTCACCTTGGTCACCCCATTTGAAACGACCGCCCAACGACATGACTCTGGTGGGATTCGTTTGATCTTCATCGAGGGCCCACGCCGCAACATCCAGTTGATGGGTTCCCTGATTATTCATATCGCCATTACCGGTTTTCCAAAACCAGTGCCAATCATAGTGAGCGTAGTTGGCATGATAGTCGTCGATTTGAGCTGGCCCTCGCCAGAGATTCCAATCCAGATTCTCGGGTGGCGCCAAGACTTTATCAAAGCCGATTCCGTTTCGCGGCTTACAACAGTAGCCATAGGAAATTTTAAGGCGGCCAAATTTCCCAGCTCGGATGGCCTCGCTCAATCCTGCGATCCCGGCATCAGAGCGGCGCTGTGTTCCATGTTGAACAACAACGCCGTATTTTTGCTGAGCTTCAACACAAATTCGCCCTTCTGCGACATCGTGACTCATCGGTTTTTCAACATAAACGTGTTTTCCAGCTTGAGCCGCCCAAATTGTCATTAGCGAGTGCCAGTGATTGGGGGTAGCCACCGTAAGAGCATCGAGATTCTTGTCACCGAGTGCCTCACGAACATCGGAAACCCCTTTGGTTGTGAAGGGCAAACCTTTGCCTTCAACCTTCTTTCGAAGGTCGGCCATACGCTTGGCGAGAACCTTTTTATCCGGATCAATCAAGTAGGCAATTTCGACTCCCTTTTGTCCGAGAAACCCGTCGATATGGCTCTTCCCGCGACCATTTAGTCCAGCCACGGCGAGTCGCATGCGGTTATTGGCTCCAATGATTTGAGCCCCCGCGATACCTCCCGAGATAAAAGGTGCAACACCAGCAGCGAGAGTGGATTTTAGAAATTGACGACGTTTGTTGATCATAGTCATAGAAAAAGTTCCCATGAGAATGACGAAGATACTCTTGCAGGGCAAGGAGGGAAAACAGAATCCTTGGTCCTAAGAAAAAGAACCAAGGTTGTGTCGACCTCTTCAGACAAGGCTACCCCAGAAGAAGCCCGAGAAGACGATCGCGGACCGAATCGTTTCTCACGAGACCAGAAAACTCCTCGGCTCCGGGACCGATTGAAGTAAGCTGCGTGGGATCAGAGGTGTGGCAGATTCCAGTCCAACCCACACCGGTCACATTGCCAACGATTTGCCCAAGTAATCCAACCGGGTTGGAAAGCTGATGACTCCATTCGGTCACCTTCTTGCCAGCGCAGCGGTCCATGAGAGCCTCGAGCTCCGGGGCTGATGGTTTAAACCCGTAGGTCGCTTCCATGAGCTGGCTCATCTTCTCAGCTGACTTGCCCTTGGTTTGCTGCCAGCGCTGAATGAAGGACTCCGCGGAACCCTTAATTTCCGCAATTTTGGCAAAATGATTATTGGTTTGACGATAACCCGCGCCAGTTCCATTGAGTCCTGGATTTGCATTGCCGTGATCACTTGTCAAAACTACCAGAATATCATCATGCCCACCGGTCATCGCCAAAACCTTGGCTACCGCGTCATCAAACGCCATCTGCTCATTTAGGATTGCTCCAATATCATTCTTGTGTGCAGCATGATCAATCCTAGCACCTTCAATTTGAAGGAGGAAAGGAGCATCATCATCCAGAAAACGGGACAAAGCAGATCCACTCATTTCGGCAAGAGTTGGCACCAGTTTCTGCATTTCCTTATCCTGGTCCCGATCAATAGCGTAGGGAATATACCCAGGCGAAAAGGTTCCTAAAATCTTACGTGACTTTGATTTCAAAAGCTCTCCCCTTGATTGAACAACATCGTAATTCTCATTAGCAAAGGTTCCAAAAAGATCCTTTTTGTCCCGTCTCGTTTTGGGATCAAAGAACTTGGACCCTCCACCTAAAATGACATCCACCCGATTCAAATACTGCGGAGCGATAAGATCCTCCTGCCCTCTTTTAATCACGGACGAGGCAAATCCCGCGGGAGTGGCATGAGTGATGCTGGCAGTCGAAACCAAGCCCAGCTTTACTTTATCCTTTTCAAGGGTCTCCCCGATTGACTCCAACCTTTTTCCGTTGGCATCAAAGTTAATCTGACCATTTGGAACACGTTTCCCGGAACTCCATGCCGAAGAAGCCGCAGCCGAATCCGTAACCATAGAACTCGATGAAGCTGTATCCATTAATCCGAGGACAGCCTTTCCCCCGGCAAGCAACTCCCACCAGGTCGTCCCTTTTCCCCGAACCTGATTCGAAAATGCTTCAGTCATCGAGAGGACACCCTGGCTCATCCCGTCCGACACACAGAAAATTATGCCCCGGGGCTTTTTGGGGACTGGTTTGACTCCAGAATCCTCCTGACCCTTAACCAATCCAGTCAACAAACCGGTGGCACCTCCGGCCAGACTTCCCTGTAGCAAATGACGACGCGAATAACTCATGAGGAGAGCA
Organism: Akkermansiaceae bacterium; assembly: GCA_039768565.1. Lineage (GTDB taxonomy): Bacteria > Verrucomicrobiota > Verrucomicrobiia > Verrucomicrobiales > Akkermansiaceae > SW10. The sequence continues at coordinate 38,631 of JBDNAG010000194.1, forward strand.
AGATACCATTCTGAGACCAGTACGCTACCAGGAAAGTTCTCAGCTGGAGTCTTTTAGGTTGGTGTCCCTTACAATTTTGATTTCTCTCCTGAATCACCCTATGAAGTTGTCCCGAATGATTACTGCTTTCCTTTCAC
>JBDNAG010000005.1:0-6562 GCA_039768565.1 Akkermansiaceae bacterium
ATGATAGGCTCCATTGGAATGATGCCATTTCCCAGCTCCTTAAAAGCCTCTTTGGGTAAACCACCATACATGGGAAGCTTTAGTCCTTCCTTGATATCCTTCAAATGAAGTTGGGAAACCCGACCACTCAAGCCCTTGATCAAACTGACAGGATCGAGATTCGCAGCCTTCACCCAGAAGACATCCACCTCGAACTTCATCTCATCGCAGAACTCCTGCACGAAGATATCGTAACCCGTTGACTCTCCCATCGGCTGGAATTCGAAAGAATGGTTATGATAGGCCAGCTGAATTCCGGCATCCTTGGCGATCACGGCAGCCTTGTTGAGATTCCCCGCCACCCTTTTGTAGCCATCAATAGTCTTGCGATCCTTGTCGTGCAAGTAAGGCACGACCAAATGTGAAAGGCCGGTCGATTTCGCCTTCTCAACGATCTTCTTAAAATCAGAAAAACCTTTGTCAGACGGATTGACAGCAGTCTCCCATTCAAAGTGGATCGAATTCACTCCAAGCCCAAAACCCTTCGCCACCTTAATCATTTCGAGGCCACCGGGAAAACCATAAGGCTCAACCTGCTGATAACCAGCGTCGGCCACCGCTTTGAGTGTCCCTTTCAAATCTGCCTTTAGCTGATTTCGAAGCGTATAAATTTGCAGGCCGATGTTCTTGCGGTAGACATTATCATCAGCCAAAGCCAGCAGACTTTGGCTGGTTCCCGCAAAAATAGATGCGGAAGCGGAGGTACGGAGGAAGTTTCTGCGGTTCATGTGCGCCCAAGAAAACCACAGCTCGCTTTCTCAATCCAACGAAAAGATCCACCAACCCCTTTAGGGCATCCAAGGCGTTTTTTAGAGCTCAATGATGCTCCCCGTCCCAACCTTTGAGATTGAAGCGCCTCCGGTTGTGAATAATCTCTCGACCGTCGCCGGATAACGGGACGCAAATCGCATATCAACATGACTTTTATACGAGCATTTATCCTCAGCGGACTTCTCTTCCAGATTCCCTCAATCACCAACGCCGCCACACGAGCCGAGATCACCGAGAAAAAAGTCACTGCGAATCCAAAGCTTAGCTGGTGGGATGCCATGGACACCGGCCCCTTCATCAGCGACACCTTCCTCGGCTTCGGCCCCCAGGGCGACGTCGCAGCACTCAAGGGAATCGCCATCAAACTCGGCGAGAAGGAAGATCACACTGTAGTTTTTGACACCGAAACTCTCCGCATGGTCGCGGGCTTCAAAGGGAATGTCATGCTCGAAGGCACTCCTTGGAGCGGGAAGCACAATGATAACTCTTATCTTCCCGAATCCCCCAAAGACTACTTCTTTGCCACTAACAAAGGTCCCGGCGTGGCCGTCAATGGAAATTGGGATGACCTTCGTGACACCAAAAACGGACCGCTCCCTGATGCCCGGGGCAAGTATCACGGTCTTTACCGGCATGAAGCCGGCACTGTCCTAAGCTACTCAGTCGGAGGAGCCCAATTCCTCGAAATGCCAAAACTTTACGAGAAAACCCTCGTTCGCTCTTTTGAGTTTGAGCCCCTCAAGACCGATGTCGAAATTCTGGTTCTCGACCCACTGGAGGGAGGGCAAGAAATTGACGTGGCTCTCTCCAATGCGTCGAAAGGTGTCGCGCTCAAAACTCTCCCTTCCGGCCGGGTCGTCGTCTCGATCGCCACAGGTGCTGACGGATCCTTCGAACTCGCCTACCTTGCTAAAGGCACACGCATTTTAATCGAAAAGCGCGGTTCCATTTCAAATTTCACCAAGGGCGGCCCCTCACTCTTCCCGGAGATCATCAAAACCAAGGGACGCACCAGCAAGGACGCCAAAGGCTACGCCGTCGATGACATTCCTCTCCCCAAGGACAACCCGTGGGAATCCAATATTCGCTTCGGAGCCTTCGACTTTTTCTCCGACGGCAAGCGCGCCGCATGCTCAACCTGGAACGGTGACGTTTGGATCGCCGAGGGTATCGACGGTGACCTTTCCGAAATCACCTGGCGTCGATTCGCAAGCGGACTTTTCCAAACTCTTGGTCTTAAGATTGTCGACGATGTCATTTATACCCACGGACGCGACCAACTCACCCGCCTTCACGATCTCAATAACGATGGCGAAGCTGATTTTTACGAATGCTTTAATAACGACGTACTCATCACGTCCGGCTTCCATGAGTTTGCCTTCGACCTCCAAACCGACAAGGAAGGCAACTTCTACTTCAGCAAAGGCGCCCCCGTCCTCTCGGGCGGACGTGGATTTTCTGATCTCACCGAGCATAATGGCACCATCCTGAAAGTCAGTGCTGACGGCAAAACACTCACTCGCATGGCTTGGGGACTGCGGGCTCCCGGCGGACTTGGCCTCGGTCCAAACGGCGAACTCACTACCGGTGAAAATGAAGGTAGCTACGTCCCTCGTTGTAAAATCACCTGGAGCAAGCCAGATGGCAGCAGTTTCCACGGCGTCGTCCCAAGCGAATGGGACAACAAGAAGTTTGTCCGTAATCTCCCCAATACGCCCACTGACTACGAGCGCCCCCTTTGCTGGCTCCCCTACTACGTCGACAACTCCAGCGGCAGCCAGTTCTGGGTTCCAAAAGACAGCTCGTGGAAAAACCACGCCGGGAACATGATCCACCTTTCCTATGGTAAGAGCTCGGTTTACCGCACCCTTATTGACGAAGTCGACGGTCAGGTTCAAGGAGGCGTTTACCGTCTCCCCATCGAGCTCACCACCGCCAACATGCGCGGTCGCTTCCATCCGCAATCGGGCCACCTTTACAACATCGGCTTCCGCGGTTGGCAGACCAATGGCGGCACCGGCTTCCAGCGAATCCGTTTCGTCTCGGATGAGAAGCCCGTCCCACTGAAACTGGAAGCATTTGAAAACGGCCTCCGTGTTGAATTCAGCTCCAGCCTTGATCCCGAAATCGCAAAAGACCCCCGGCGCTACAGCATTAGCAAATGGGACTACATCTGGGGACCCCAATATGGTTCGGGCCGTTTTTCCATCGATGAACAAAATACCGCCGCACGCGAACTCGCCCGCATCGAACCCTCGAAAGGCTCCGTCAACCAAGTCGATTCCGTCGAGATCCGAGCAGCCCAACTTCTCGAAGACGGGAAGTCGGTTTTCCTCTACATTCCTAAAATGACTCCTGCCATGCAGATGGAAATCCGCATGGACCTCGCCGACGCTGGCAAGAAGGAGTTCAAGGAAACCATCTGGAACACGATTCACAACCTGCGCCCGGCCTTTGGTGATCACGGCCTCGATCTCGCCAATCTCCCTGTTATTAAGAAAGAAGCCCGAGGCGAACCAGGTCTTCTCCTTAGCACCTCGAAAGGGAGCGCCGACGACGCCACCGTGGTGGACCGCCTCGCTCTCACCATCGAGGAACGTAAGGCCGTCTCTGTCTTTATCGGAACCAATCAGGCGGTCTTCGAAGGCCAGCTCATTGTTGACGCCCGCGACCAGCGCGCCTTCCGGCTCGAAGGCAAGGGCTGGGCCAGCCTCAAGATCAATGGCAAGCAAGTGATGGAGGGCGACCTCCCCCTCGAATGCCCACCGACCGCTCTTGAATCCGGCCCGCAAGCCATCTTCTGCCACTTCAAGGGAGCCGAAAAAGGAACCAGTAGCATTCGACTTCTTTGGAGCGGATCAGACTTCGTCTGGGAGCCGATCAAGCCTTCTGCTTACCGCTACGCGGCGAACTCCATGCTAGGCAAAAAAGACAAAGCCCGCGCCGGACGCAATCTCTTCGCGGCTGCCAACTGCGTCAAATGCCACACCGCAGACAAGAACCACTTCAAGTCCGAAAGGATGCCAGAGCTTTTCGAAAGCCTCCCCGACTTTAAAAACGCAGGAAATCGCTTCCATCAGGCCTGGCTAGAGCAGTGGGTAAAGAAGCCCGAAGATCATTGCCCCAGTGTTGCTCCCAATGAAGCCAACGACATCGCAGCTTATCTCGTCAGCCTCCGTGACAAGAAGATTCCAACCTTAAAAGGTGACGCGACAAACGGAGCAAAGCTGATCGAAGAACTTCACTTCAACCCTTGGGCCGAGGAACTCGCAAAGACCGCCAAACATACCACCGGTGGACTTCAGCTTCTGCTGCTTCACCCTCAGCAGCACGCCAAGCATACCACCTTTCCAAACCTTCGCCTCTCAGCGCAGGAGGCAGCAGACATCGCAGCTTCGATTCAAGTCAAGACACCCAATTCGATCAAAGCAACTCCCGGAGATGCCGTGAAAGGAAAAACCCTCGTCGCCCAACGATGCGCCAGCTGTCATGCCCCCGGCAAAAGTGTGAAATATGAATTCGCCGCTTCCGGCCTGAAGGATATGTGGAACACCGAGTGGCTTGAAAAAGGCTGTCTTTCTGAAGAAGAAGGAAACGCCCCTGAACTCGGTCTCAGCATTGATCAAAAGCAGGCTCTCTTCGCCTTCAAGAACATTGATGGCAATAAAAACTACACCTCGCTTCGCCGTTTCGTTCCTCACGAATATGCCAGCCGCGCCGTCGAGCGATTCCAATGCGCCAGCTGCCACTCCGGAGAAAACAAGCTTCCCGGGATTTCCCTGGCTGGAGAGAAATTCCACAGCGATTGGCTCAACACCCTCCTCAAAGGTGAAGGCCTCAAAGTAAGACCCTGGCTCCACGCCCGCATGCCTGGCTTCCCAGCCCATGCCGATGCCTTGAGTAAGGGCCTAGCCTTCCGTGCCGGAATGGAGCTCTCAACCTCGGACTTCAAGACCGAACTCGACCTCGTAAAAACAGGTAAGGAAATTACCGGAACGACCGGATACGCCTGCATGGCATGCCATGCCTTTGGAGAAACGCCTGCCCTGCAAGCCTTCGAAGGGCAAGGGCCCAACCTCCAAATCGCCAGTGACCGCCTCCGCCCGGACTACTACCGCACCTGGATGTTCTGGCCACAGCGCCACGCCCCGCTAACCATCATGCCAAAGTATACCGTCGACAAAGAAAAGGCTCTCAACGCGACTTTCTACAAAGGTGATGCCGACAAACAATTCGAAGCCATTCGCCACTACATCCAAACTTTGGAAGGAGCGGAAAGGGCTCCCAAACCACCGAAAGAATAGCCCAAAATTTGGACCAAAAAAATTCCTCGCCGACTTCAATCAGCGAGGGATGATTTAATGGTTAAAGTGAGCTAGCGAACAGACTCTTCCAGCAGCTCAAGGCGGCTTTCGATTTGCTTCATGCTCTCGCGAATCGCCTTGATGGCTTCCAAGGTTTCCTTTTTAGAAGGAGCTCGTTTCTTGACCACCTTGGGCTCTGGTTTTGGAGCCGCCTTCATATTGAGAAGTTCGACAATCTCATCAGCCGGAATGGCATAGGTCTTGGTGCGTCCGGCACGGGAAACATTGACGCCAATGCACTTTCCCTTGAGGTTGAAGAGCGGGCCACCGCACAACTCAGGAGGAAGCGGGATGTCATGCTGGATAACATCGGGGTATCCTCCGGTCTTTTCGGAAAGACGTCCAAGCGAGCGCTTCATGCGGGGATCATTCCGCACACTATCTAGCATCTTCCGTTCCTTCAAAGTCACCTTCAACTCGGCTGGCTTGCCCTCACGAAGATAGCCCACGTTGACTTCCTCCCCGGCCTTGCGGCCACGAATCACCCCACCAAAAGAAATGGGATCCTCCACCTTCTCGCCATTCAAACTGGTGATGATATCGTTCTCTTTTAACCCGGCTTGTTCAGCGGCCCCATCGGGAACCAGCTGTGCAATGAGAACGCCCCCCTCACCTTCACCGGCCTGTATTCCGATGAATCCTACCTGCGACATGGCACGCCCGGGAACACTAAGAAGGCCAATCCCGAGAGGTTCGTTCTTTATTCCGCTGGCCGTCAGGATGGAGCCAAGCGCCGGCTCTTCGACCTGAAAACGAACCGGGCGCAGATTATTTGCTTCGATCTTCAACAACGCCAAATCACGCTCCGGAAATCGCTTCAAAACTTTCGCTTCGTAGTTCTGTCCCCCCAGTCTTACCGCCAGTTTTCCTTCGTCAGTTTCAGCATTTTTGGTGAGAATTCTTCCGTTGACAGAAATCACCGTTCCAAGGGCGACAGGCTTTCCGTCGATCGTTACCATCGCGGTCACTCCGGGGTTTCTCTTCATCACCGGTTCCAATGCCTTCAGAGATGAGGCAAAAAACTCATCAACTCCACCGTCCATCCCGCCGGGAGCAATTTGACCTCCACGTTTCCGGAGTTCCTCCATCAACTTCTCCATCCCCCCCATCTTCTCGATTAATTTGGGAGTAATCTCCAAACGACCACCATTCTTGGCTGCATCCTTAAGTAATTCTTCTAACGAAGGAAGTTTATCGCCCTTCTTCTTGGCCTCCTTTGGAGCTGCTTTCTTCTGCTCTTCCTTTTTAGGCAGTGGTTTTTTCTTTTTTGGCTCCTTCGGTTTCACCGGAGCTTCCTTTGGCTCCATCATATCCTGCAACTTCACCAACCTGGCCTTTCCGGACTTTTCCTCACCGGCCCGCTTGTAAACGAAGCTCACTTCCTGCCC
>JBDNAG010000195.1:0-4692 GCA_039768565.1 Akkermansiaceae bacterium
CCGAAGTTGCGTGCAGCGGACAGACCGGAGGGCTCAAGATGAAAGGCGCGAATATTTTTTTGCCTGTCGAGGAGGTCGACGGTGCCATCGGTCGAGCCGTCGTTGACGACAATGATTTCGAAATCAGGGTAGTCGATGTTTCGGCAGGCCTCGAGGCAGGTCTCGATCCGGTCGGCTCCATTGCGAGTGCAAATAATGACGGAGAAACGAGGCGGACTTTTCGGAAGCGGTGAGGGGAGTTCGAGATTGCGGAGAACAGAAAGGGCGGGCTTTTCGGAACCATCTCGACGGAGGAGTCCGAAGGACCAATCGTCCATGACTCGTCCGTTGTTAAGCCATTGGTCCGACCATGCGTAGAGGGTCGCTCCGGCGAGCCCGGCGGCGCGGGTGGATTTGAGGGCCGCGGGGAGGAGGGCGGCTTGCTCTTCCTCGGAGTTGCGGGAGGTGTCGAGGCCGAATTCCGTGAGGTAAACGGGTCGGTCGCCCGCGAGGTGGTGAAGGCGGGGAAGGTAGCTTTCGAGGGCTTCGTCGTCTTCGAGGTAGATATTGAAGGCAGTGAAATCGGCCGAGGGTGGCTCGAGGTATTCGGTGGTGGGAAAACTGGCGTAGCCGAACGGAATCCCGGGAGCAGTTTTTTGGCAGGTACGGATGAGGCCATCGAGGGCCCGGTTGACCTTCCATGGGGTCATCCAGCGAGCCATGTCGGATGGGATTTCGTTTCCGACGAGAATGGCACCAAGGCCGGGATGGGTTTTGTGAAGTTCGAGCCAAGCGACGAGATCGCGTCGAGCCTGATTGAGGAGGTCCGGATTTTCTGAGATGAAGTCGCAGCCATGTCCCCAGGCGTGGGTGGCGATGACGACGAGGCCGTTTTTAGCAGCCTGGTCGAGTAGCTTGAGGTTTGGGAGAGCGTAAATGCGGACTGAATCGAATCCGGCGGAGCGGATTCCTGGGAAATCGGTTTCGGGGGAATGGTCCGATGTCTCGGGGAAGGGACCATAGGTGACCGTGCGCAGAAAGTGCGGCTTTCCATCGAGATGGAAGTGTTTGCCGTGCACGGTGAGTCGCATGAGGGAAGGTTGAAGGAAGATCCTTGGTGGCTCCAGTTTGGAGTTGTTTGAGGAAGAAATTACCCACTTGGACGTGCAATCCTCTCGGGTGAGGGCTCACTTTCGTAAAAAAAAGGGGAAGAAACTCGCCACTGCATCGCTCCAATGGACAATCAAAGCAACTCAATGAAGCATCGATTTCTAATATTTATCCTAACTGCGCTCCTCGCGCCTCTTGCTTCGGCGCAAGATCCATTCGGTGAACCGGCGTTTCTGACGAAGGAAACCATCGCGGTGATTAAGCCGGAGGCGAGTGAGATCGAGCCGGGTGACAATTTCCGGGTGGCGTTCATTCTCGACCTTCAGCCAAAATTTCACGCCTATTTTAAGAATGCGGGCTCCGCAGGCAGTCCGCCGGCGGTTGAATGGGAGCTTCCGGACGGCTTTACGGCGGGTGAGTTGCAATTTCCCCTCCCCAAGGCTTTCAAATCGAAATCAACTGGCGTCGAGACCGTGGGCTATGGATATGAGGGCAAGGTGACCTTCGTGTCCGAGATCTCCGTCGATGAGAACCTGGAGCAGGGCAAGGACTTCACCATCAAGGGTAATTTCAATTGGCAGGAATGTGATGAGACCTGCATTCTTGGGGACAAGGATTTTTCCTTCACGATCAAAACAGCAGGTGACCGTACGGTCTCTGAAGCGGATGAGGCTTTTTTCGAAGAGGCCGACAAAAAGCTTCCGAGTGACAGTTCTGCGTGGGGTTTTCTTGCGAGTGAGGACAGAAACGTGATCACGTTGAAGGCTATTTTCCCGGAAGGATTGGAACTCAGCGAGCCGGTCTACTTTTTTTCAACCGATCAGCAGATTGATTCGCAGGCCAGTCAGAAAGCGGAGATGGGTAAAAACGAGATCATCCTGAATCTTGATAGGAACGGAGGTAATGACGAGCTCTTCATTTCTCCGGGAAAGGTTCAAGAAACCCTATCTGGTCTCCTCACTGTTCAGACCGAGTATGGTCCCATTGGATTGGAAGTTGCCGCGCCATTTATCCCCGATGCCGACGTGAAGACGATGGATGGCGCCGGTGAAAAAGTGATTAAGGCTTCCAAGGAGGAGCGCGAAGCCGGTCTTGCTCTTTATGATGCGGATGCGCGTCCGGATGTGGTTCTTTTGGGCGGTGCTAAAGAAAAGGAGGTGACTTTCATTTCCTCGCTGGGACTTGTTTTCCTTGGCGGTTTGATTCTCAACCTCATGCCCTGTGTTTTCCCTGTATTAGGTCTTAAGATCATGGGCTTCGTTTCGCAAGCCGGTGAGGATGAAGATAAAATCAAGGTGCATGGTTTGGTTTTCGGTCTGGGTCTTCTGATTACGATGTGGGTCCTCGCGGCCTTCATCATTTCCCTCGAGTTGGATTGGGGACAGCAATTGGCCAATCCCATCTTTCTTGGGACGATGATTATTGTGTTCTTCCTAATGGGGCTCAACCTTTATGGGGTTTTTGAAATTGGAACGAGCATGACCAGTGTGGGTGGTGAGCTACAGACCAAGAAGGGCTACTCCGGTTCTTTCTTCTCGGGCGCTCTGACGACTCTTGTGGCTACTCCTTGTTCCGGGCCTTTCCTTGGAGCGGTGATGGCTTTTGCGCTGTCGCAGCATAACAAGGCGATTCAGTTTGCGGTCTTCACCGTCTTTGGACTCGGAATTGCCTCACCCTATATCTTATTGTCCTTCTTTCCTGCGCTCATCAAAAAGCTTCCGCGTCCGGGAGCATGGATGGAGACTTTCAAGCAGGTCATGGCATTCTTCGTGTTTGCGACCGCAGTGTTTTTTATGAAGGGTTACCTCAAGTTGGTGGGCGATGATCACTTCAACGTCTTCCTCTTTGCTCTCTGCCTGATTGGCCTTGGAGTTTATGTTTACGGCCGATATGGAAACCAGGCTGTAGCAAAAACTAAACGCCTTGTGACAGGATTTGGTCTCGCAGGTTTGATGACGGTGGGTGGATTGGCCTGGGCCTATTCAACCGCCAAGCCTCCCGAGCCGGGACTGGCATGGAATGAATGGTATCCTGGAATCATGGAGCAGTCGCGTTCCAAGAAACGGATAATATGGGTCGATTACACCGCCGATTGGTGAGCGACTTGCAAAGTTAACGAGGGCCGTGTGTTCTCGGATCAAAAAGTTCTCGATCGGTTAGAAAAGTTGAATGTTCTCCTCATTCAGGCTGACAACACTGACAAGCTCCAATCAATCAATGATGACCTTAAGCGATATGGTCGCGCCAATCTACCCGTGAACCTGGTGGTGCCGGCGAATCCCGATGCTCCGATCATTGTGATGCCAGAAATCTTTGGCCCGGAAGAGGCGCTGCAAGCTCTTGAGGAGGCTGTCGCTTTAAGTAAGAAATAGTAACGGGCACATGCGGTGAGTTTTTTCCCATTCATGGTGGCTGGCCTTCTAGCTGTGGTGGTCGCGATGTGGACGAATCTCGATTTTCTCAATGAGAAGCTCGTGGGTGAAAAGCCCCCGCATTGCCTGCCTCCCTACGAGGTGGAATGGATCCCCTGGGAGCCCGGCTTGGTGGAAAAGAAGCGTTCGGAGGGGGAAGTGGTCTTCCTGCTTTTTAAGGTGGATTGGGACCTTACCAGTATGGTGAATGAGAAGCGGCTCTTCAATAGCGATGCCTTCGTGGGAAAGTTGGAGGAATATCGTGTGGTTTTGATTAAAGCAGACTTCACAGATCAGGATCCAAAAATCCGTGACGAGTTAGTGAAATACGGGGGGATGATTTTACCTAAAAGCGTTATTTTTTCCTCTGATATGAGAGGTGAGCCGATCATTCTTCCTGAGTTGCTCACGCCAGAGATTGTGATTGAGGGATTGAATCGAGCGGCCGGGAAGTAGCGGAAAGGCTTTTATTTTGAAATCGTAGGGAAATTACGAAAGCTGTGATTTTCGGCTACCTTGTCAAGAGCCTGATAAGTCTTATACTCTGGGAGTCGCATGAAGAGCACGGGATTTATTTGGAAAGGGATTCGCCATTATCGGTCGGCCTATTGGGGGGTGCTTGCCGGCGCGGCAGTGGGAGCGATGGTGCTCTTAGGCGCTCTTATGGCGGGTGATTCAGTGCAGGAAAGCCTGACCCGATCGGCCGAGATGCGAACTGGCAAGGTCGCAAAGATTTTTTCGGGTGGCGAACGATTTTTCCGCGACGATTTGGCGGAGCGAAATGGCGGCTCGGCTATGATTTATCTGAAAGGGCAGGTCAATGTGGAGGAACGGGCCGAGGGGCAGGTCCAGGTGATGGGAGTTTCGGAGGACTTCTGGGATTTTGCGCCGCAGGAAACTTCGGTTGATTTATCGAACTTTGACGCAGCCATCAGTTGGCCGTTAGCCCGGGCGCTGGATCTCGAAGAAGGTGATTCGGCGGTGGTGCGTCTGCAAAAGCCAGGGCTCCTTTCGCGCGATGCTCCACTCTCGGGCGAGAGTGAATCGGTCTCGTCGATGCGGATCACGGTGGCGAAAATCCTGAGTGATGAAGAATTCGGAAGATTCAGTCTGGAGCAAACTCAAGTTCCGCCGTCTTCGGTTTTTGTCCCGCTGAAGCGACTGCAAAAAGTACTCGATCTTAAAGGAAAGG
>JBDNAG010000196.1:0-9983 GCA_039768565.1 Akkermansiaceae bacterium
CCCTGCCATCAGGAAACCTTCGGCATCCACTCGAGAATTAGTCAGCACCATTTACTACCAGGGAATAATTACCAATCCTCACATTACCCAGCTCCACGTCTCGTAGTAATAAACGGAATCCGCGCTTAAACAACCGGAGCAATCATTGGCGTGATCAAGAGCTGAAAACATCCCCCGAAAGGTCCCAACGAATATTAGAACCGACGGGGCGAGTTATCGTTAGACAAGCCTAGCAATTGCTACCGGAGAATCCAGCGACCTTTTACCGGACCAAGTTCAAAGCAATTCTTACTAAATATCAGTTCCCTCGCAGTCAACTTCTCCTGATTCACGTCGACAGCCCATGCCCGACTTCCGTTCATAAAAGAACCGGTATTAATCATCACCTTCCCTTTCGCTTCCCATATTCCCGACCGATGAAAATGCCCGCAAACCAGAACACAAGCACCTTCACCCGAGTGGCTTAAAAACTGCAGACCTTGTCTTCCCATTCCCCGCCAGACACGAAATATTTCAAAGAACCGACTTGGCGGCCAGAGACCCGTAATAAAGAAATCAAGCGGTGAAGGAAGCTTGGGTAGAGGAATCACCTTCAAAGTTAGCGCAATCTCCCGGGCCCGTTCTGCGCACGCCTGGGCGCGATGGCTTTCAGGGGCGTATTTTCGAACGATCGAGTTGATCTCTTCACGATAGCTTGCGATCTCTCGCGACCAGGGCGTGGCATCATCAAAAACAGCATCCCCATGCGTCACCAACACAGAATGTTCCGCCAACCAGGCAACACCTTTACCACTGTTGGGATCGTGATTTCCCCTGAGGACTTCCACGACAACCCCACTGCTTTTGGCTAGTGAAAGTAGCTTATCGAACAAACGCCCGGCATCTTCGCCACCATCTCCGACTCGTCGCTGCTGCCAGACGTCGCCAGCTAGGATCAAATGATCAACCCCTTCCAAAACAGGTTCCAACATGTCCACGCTTTTCAAACGGGAAGCCGAATGCCCTAAATGAAGATCAGAGATAATTCGCGTCCTCACTCTCCACGTTGTCTCACAGCTTCATAAAGACAAACACCTGCTGAAACACTGACGTTCAGGCAATCGACAGTTCCCTTCATGGGAAAATTCACCAAAAAATCACACTCTTTCTCAGTCAGTTGCCGCATCCCTTCTCCCTCGCGTCCCATTACGATTGCAATGGGGCCTTTCAAGTCGGTTTCGTAAAGCGATTGAGTAGCTTGATCGGACGTTCCGACAATCCAAATGCCACGCTCCTTCAGATCTCGCATTGTTCGAGCCAAATTCGTGACCTTCACGAATGGAACACTCTCCGCAGCACCAACCGAGACTCGTCGAACCGTATCGGTCAACCCCACAGCCTTATCTTTTGGTGCAATCACGGCATCCACCCCTGCGCCATCAGCGGTTCGTAAAATCGCACCCAGATTATTGGGATCTTGCACGCAATCGAGTATCAGAAGAAGTGGCTTTTCTGTGCTGTCGAGGATCTCAACAAGATCGCCTTCGCCCCGCGGCCTCGCCTCCCTTTCACCGCGCGGTCGGGCATGACGATTATCCCGTGCTTCCCCTGCTCGTTTTCGCATACCAAAGTCTTATGTCCGACATCTTGAAATTCAAAGTTCAATTCCCGCAACGACCTGCATATACTTTTGCATGAAGTGGATTTTACCTCTCCTCGCAACAGCGGCCTTCGCAGCTCCGGCAGCCGGCAAGCCGAACATCGTTTTCATTCTCGCTGATGATCTGGGGTATGGTGAACTTGGTTGCTATGGTCAGGAGAAAATCAAGACTCCTAATATCGACCGACTCGCCAGCGAAGGAATTAAATTTACCCACCACTATACCGGAGCTCCGGTATGCGCGCCTGCCCGCTGTGTACTTCTGACCGGACTCCATCTGGGCCACGCCGAGATTCGTAGTAATGGAGATTCCAAAAACGGACGAAAGTTTCCGGGACAATGGCCGATCACAGGAGATGCCGTGACCATTGCCGAAGTCTTAAAAAAAGGAGGTTACGTCAGCGGAGGTTTTGGAAAATGGGGATTGGGCCCCACGAACACCTCGGGTTCGCCTATCAAACAGGGTTTTTCTCGCTTTTATGGCTACAACTGCCAGCGCAACGCCCACTCCTTTTTCCCTCCATTCCTTGATGACGACGAAGGTGAGGACAAGATTAACAAAAAACCAATTCCCGGACATCAACAAAAGCCAAAGGATGAGGTGAAAGCAGACGACTACCGCGACGAAACTTATGCACCCGACCGAATCCTGGAGGAAGCTCTTGAATTCCTGGATGAGAACAAGGACAGGCCCTTCTTTCTTTACCTTCCATTCGTGGAGCCCCACGTCGCAATGCATCCACCTCAAGAGTGGATTGATAGGTATCCCAAGGAGTGGGATGAGGAAAAAGGCCCCTATCGCGGACAGAATGGCTATCTGCCTCATCCGCGACCCCGGGCCGGATACGCCGCTATGATCTCAGATCTCGACGAACACGTCGGCACTATTTTAGAGCGCCTCAAAAAACATGACCTTGATGACAATACCATTGTCGTCTTCACCTCTGACAACGGCACCACTCATCCAGGTCGCGATCCCAGGTTTCACATTGGCGGAGTGGACGCCCCGTTCTTCAACTCGACCGCCGGACTCCGGGGCTGGAAAGGTTCCGTCAACGAAGGCGGAATCCGTGTCCCCGCCATTGTTCGTTGGCCAGGCAAAATTGAGGCCGGTTCCAAGACGTCCGCCCCATCCTACTTTCCGGACTGGTTTCCCACTCTGTGCAAGGTCGCCGGAGTCGAAGCCCCTGAAAAACTCGATGGTAGCGATCTTACGCCGGCCCTAACCAAAAAATCCTTCGAGCGAAGCAAACCCATGATTTGGGAGTTCCACGGATACGGTGGGCAACTCGCTGTCATCGACTTCCCCTGGAAAGCCGTCCGGCAAAAGGCCAAAAGCAAAAAACCTGGCGACTGGCAGCTCTATAACATCAAGAGTGATCCCGCTGAAGCCAACAACCTTGCCAAAACTCACCCTAAGATCCTGACCCGTCTGGAAAAAACCTTCGAAGAGGACCGCAGCCCAAATCCGCGCGCAAAACTACCACTTTACGATTAATCGGGCCTTCTTCGGCCTATTGGAGCTCTCTTTCGTAAAGGATTCTTAATCTACGCTGATAATTCCTTGACTGCTTGGCCCCAAATCCCTATTCCCCGCGCTCCTGAGAACCTTTTCCCTTTAAACCCATGGCCCTGACTGAAGTAATCCTCCGCGAAAAAATCGACAACCTTGGCGCCGAAGCTGACGTCGTCAAAGTGAAAGCTGGCTTTGCCCGCAATTTCCTCATCCCTGCCGGCAAGGCTTATGAGGCAACCAAAGGCAATTTACGCCAAATCGAGAACCTTCGGGTCTCCCGCGCCAAGCGCGAGACAGAAGAGCTCAATGTCGCCCAGGATTTGGCCAGCAAGATTTCCCGCATGAAGCCCAAGTTCACCCTCGACGTGGGTAAGAACGGCAAAGCATTTGGATCTGTCACTACCATCGACATCCATAAAGCACTTGAGGACAAGGGCGTTTCCATCGACCGGACCGCAATCCAGCTCGATAAGCCCATCAAGTCGACCGGTAAGAGCGATGTTGAGGTAAAGCTTCACGCTGATGTCACCACTTCTCTCACGGTCACCGTTGAGGCGACTGAAGAGCCTGCTGCAGAGTAAGACATCTTACTTTCTATTTTTCAAAAAGCCCGGTCCATACGGCCGGGCTTTTTTGTCGTTTGCACTCAAGCATTTCGTCGGCAAACTCTCCTAAGTGATTGGCATTCTTGATTCCGGTGTTGGCGGTTTATCCGTCATGCGGGAAATCCGTGCCCATCTCCCCGAGCAATCACTCACCTATATCGGCGATACCGCCTGGTGCCCCTATGGGAACAAGGATTTCTCAGAAATTCGCGATCGGACTTTTGTCATGAGCGACTACCTCATTGGAGCTGGGGCTGAGGTTATTGTTGTCGCATGTAATTCCGCCACCATCGTGGCAATTGAAGCCCTCCGCTCTCAATACCTGATTCCCTTCGTGGGCATGGAACCCGGCGTTAAACCGGCTTCCAGATTAACGAAAACAGGCACGATTGGAGTTCTCGCCACCGAAGCATCCCTGGCGGGAGAGAAATTCCATAATCTCGTTGCCACCCACGCCCGGGATCTCAGGGTAATCACCCAGCCGTGTCCCAGATTCGTGGAACTCGTGGAACGTGGCATTCTGGAAGGCCCAGAAGTAGATCTAGCGATTGATGAATACACATCCGAAATTCTAGCAGCAGATGCCGATGTCTTCATTCTCGGCTGTAGCCACTACCCTTTTCTCCGGCCGTCGATTGAGGCCCGTCTCCCCAAGCACGTGCAATTCATTGATACCGGCAGCGCCATTGCCAGACGTGTCGCGGAACAATCCTTGTCTTCAAATAGTCAGAATGAAGTTAAAGTTTTGACGACGGGAGACCCCGAACAATTTTCAAACCTTAGCGAAATCCTGATTCCAGAAATTCAAACCACCTGCAAGGCTCTTCAACTGCCATGAAAAAATTCCCCCTCATTGCGATCCTACTGATCGCGGCCGGCCTAATTTACTGGGCCTTCAACACTCCCCCCCCAAATGCAGAAAAGACTGGCGCGCCCGAGGTGGTAGTGGAAAATAATTCGGATTATTGGGAATCTGTTACCTCCATTGAACAGGCTCCTTCATATCAGCCGCCTCCGCCCGAACATGACTTCTACTCCGAGGGACAGAAGACTCGTGACGGCATTGGCAAATATTTCCAAGGCCGGGAGATTGCTTACGTCATGGGACATCCTGCAATCAACTGGCTGGAAAGACCGGAAAGAGAGGAAGAAGAAGCTCCCACCAAAGCTCTCGATTTAATAAAAATGGCCTCCGGTGAAGTTCTCGCCGATATTGGAGCTGGCTCCGGATACTACAGCCTTCGGATTGCCATGAACTACCCCACGGCAAGAGTCGTTTCCGTCGATATTCAACCCGAGATGATCGACTTTTTGAAGGGCCGCGCTGAACAACTGGACATCTCCAATATTTCCCCCCATCTGGGTAAAATCGATGATATCGGACTTCCGGACGAGTCTATTGATGCCGCACTGATGATCGATGCCTATCATGAATTCTCCCATCCATACGAAATGATGAAGTCCATCGCTTCGGCCCTCAAATCAGGCGGCCGGGTTTACTTGTTGGAATATCGCGAGGAGGATCCGGATGTGCCCATCAAGCCACTCCACAAAATGAGCGAGGAGCAGGCGAAAAAAGAGATGGCACTTGTTGGACTCGAATGGAACGAAACCATCGATAACCTCCCATGGCAGCATTTCATGGTTTTTAAAAAGCCATGATCCCACCACCCACTTGGCTGTCTCCAAATAAGCACTACCTTGTTGGCATTTCCGGGGGGCGAGATTCCGTTGCGCTGCATCACTGGTTGGTCGAAAATAATTTTAAAAATATCACCTATTGTCACTTGAACCACGGACTTCGCGGCGAAGAATCCGATGGGGATGAGGAATTCCTTCGTAAGCTCCTGAAAGACGATCTAATCGTAGGGCACACAAATATCGCCGAACTAGCTGGGAATCAGAATCTCTCCCTGGAAACTGCTGCTCGAAAAGCCAGGCATCACTTTTTTAAGGATTGTGCCGATCAAACAGGAGTCACCACTATTCTTCTCGCGCACCACGCCGACGACCAGTCCGAGACCATTCTCTTCAACCTTCTTCGTGGTGCTGCAGGACTCAAGGGAATGAAATCGCAACAAAGAATCGGTCCCTTGACCATTTTGCGACCATTACTTGAAGTGCGGCGAGAAACAATCGATCAATATCTAAAGGCCCTAAATTCCCCCTATCGTGATGACTCTTCCAATCTGGAGCCATTCGCGACCCGCAACAGACTTAGGAATGATGCCATCCCTCTTCTCTCTGAGATTATGCAGCGGGATATTACAGCAAATATCGTCCGCGCTTCGAGGCATTACAATGAGCTTGAGAGAGCTGCCGACTCTCAGTTGGCAGAGGTCGAACTTCTGGATCCACAGGGCCGCATTCACCTTCCAACCCTCCAAAATCTCCCGATCGCTCTTCAAAAGAGGTCGATACACCAGTTTCTCACCTCCCATCAGATTCCTGATCTAACCTCTGCACATATCAACGAAGCACTTAAAATTGCGCAGCCAGACTCATCTCCATCAATGAATCTTCCCGGTGGACAACGCTTGCGCCGAAAAGAAGCCCGCCTTTTCATAAGCGCATGAAATTTTTCCTCCTTTTTTCAATTCTACTCGTCTCCTGCGGTAATAGCCCGGTTAAGGAAAAGGAAGAGAATGGGTCAAGTGGTCCGGATCAAATCATCGTTGGGCGAATCGCTTCAGTTGCAAAACGAGGTAAATTCGTCCTCATCCAAAAATTGGGAACCGGAACCCTCCCCAAGGGAATCATCTACCAATCAAGGGGACCACACGGCCGCACCGCCTCACTTCGACCATCGGGCGAGCGTGTCCGGGACTTTTTCGCCGCTGACTTGGTAAATGGCGCCGTTGAAAAGGGCGACGCCGTGATCGCTTATACAAATACGGGAAAAAAAGAAACTGAGGAAGACCATGAAATGGATCCCAAGGAAGAAAATGATGGTGAAACGGAAGAAAATGTCGATGAGCCCGGTTTGTCTAAAGGCGTTCAAGATCCCCAAACTATCAAGGATTAATGCTAGTGGCTCTTCCTTTATTGTGAGTGCTGCCCAGTTTATTTAAAAAAATTAGTGTTTATGGCTTGAATAAAGTTCATTTTTCTTGGCAATATCGCTTCCGAAGCAGCTGGGTAGTCCTAAATACTCTAATAATTCAAAAAAGCCAATACACCATGAAATCAAGCACCCTCAACTCCTCGAGCCCCGGAAAAGTGGATCCAAACCGGTTGGCCGACTTCGTGATGATGACCCAGCGGTCATGCATCCTGAACCTTTCGAGCGAACTTAATCGCGGAAATATTTCCTTCCCTCAGTTCTTCCTTCTTACGTATCTTTCCAGCGAGGATTACCTCACCATGTCAGCCATCGCAAAGAAGATGGGACACTCTACCGCCGCCGCGACCGGTTTGGTCGACCGCCTTGAGAAGCTCAGCTTCGTCGAGCGGGTGCACGCCGCTGAAGACCGCCGCAAAATCATGGTTCGCATCACAAGCAGTGGTACTGAAATCGTTTCAACTATGCGGCAACACATTGCCTCCGAACTTGCAAACATCATGGAGGACCTTGATGACGTTGATGCCTCCTCGGTAGCTGCAGCAAATCAGGCCATCGAGGGCAAGAATCTCGATTCATAGCATTCCCCCAACTAAATGTTCGTGAAGGAAACTTTGCGGACTCGTAGCGCTTCCTCTACGCTTCCGGGCGTGCAGGAAGCGTCTTTCTTTTTGTCCCCCATCCTGGAATCTGAAAATCATTGCGCCGACTTCGTCGAGCGTATTCCTGACGTCGGGACCACGACCAATAAGGAAGAAACCCTGAGTCGTCTGGCGCCCCATCACACCGCAGCCGCTCGAACCCTGGGATTTACAAAAACCCACCTTGCCGAGCAGGTTCATGGGACTGAAATCGCAGTCATCACCAGCGAATCCCCGATCATGTCTCCGGGAGTCGACGGGCTTATTACCGCGGACGACGTCCTCCTCGGAATCCATGTCGCAGATTGCGGAGCCTTATAC
This sequence comes from Akkermansiaceae bacterium, assembly GCA_039768565.1. Classification (GTDB taxonomy): domain Bacteria; phylum Verrucomicrobiota; class Verrucomicrobiia; order Verrucomicrobiales; family Akkermansiaceae; genus SW10. The sequence continues at coordinate 7,784 of JBDNAG010000196.1, forward strand.
CTGCTTGACCGAAATACCGGAGCCATCGGGTTGCTGCATTCCGGAAAGAAAGGAACCGAACTCAATATCATCGAAAAAGCTGTCAAAGCCATGACCTCGAATTTTGGCACTAACCCCACGGATCTAGTTGTTAGTCTGGCACCCTGTATCCGCCCGCCCCACTACGAGATCGATTTTGCAAATATCATCCGCCAGCAAGCGCTTAAATCAGGTATTTTGCGGGAAAACTATCACGATTGCGGACTCTGCACGGCCTCCAATCTCGATCGCTTCTATTCTTACCGCCTCGAAAAAGGAAACACCGGGCGACATCTCGCTCTCCTCGGGCATAAACCTTCATGAGTACACTCACCGTCAGGCCTCCTGCCAAGATCAACCTCTCGTTAAAGATCACCCGCAAGCGCGAGGATGGCTTCCACGAGCTGGAAACGCTTGTTCTTCCTCTCCCAGGTCTGACCGATGAGCTTCGTTTCGAGAAAGCCGATTATTTCTCCCTGCATTGTGAAACTCCGGGAGTCCCTACCGATGAATCCAATCTGGTCACCCGGGCTCTCCGTCTCTTTGAGAAAAACACCTGTAAGGAAGCCCCATATCGTATCACCCTGACGAAGCACATTCCTCATGGTGCCGGACTCGGTGGCGGAAGTGCCGATGCAGCCTACACCTTTCTTGCGCTCAATAAGCTCACCGGAGCCTCGGTTCCACTGGCCGACCTTGCAAACTGGGCCGGAGAACTCGGCTCCGACATTCCTCTTTTCATTCATGAATCGCCCAGCTGGTGCCGGGGGCGCGGAGAGATCATAGAGCCTGTCAAACTGGATTGGAAACACCCCGTTCTCCTCTTCAAACCGAGTTTCTCGATTCCAACTCCATGGGCCTACTCACGCTGGAAAGGCTCGCGGGAAATCCCCGGAATTTCCTACGCCCCTTCAAAAGTGGATCAAATCGACCTCTTCAATGATCTGGAACGGCCTGTCTTCGAGAAGCATCGTTTTCTGGCCGAACTCAAACAGTTTTTGCTCGAACAGCCTGAAACTCAAACTGCAATGATGTCGGGATCAGGCTCAACTGTTTTCGCCGTTCTCAACAAAGAACAAGAAGCTGATTCTCTCGTTGAACGCACGCTCAAGGAGCTTGATCCGACCCTTTGGAGCCACCTTGCGATCTTTTAAATAATCAGGCGACACCGCTGGTTCATGGTGCTAACCTTTTCCCAGCAAAGTTCGACAACTCTTTTCATTCATGGCTCGCGCAAACAACCTCACCATGTGTTCCTTCTGTGGCAAAAGTCACTCGGAGGTCAAAAAACTCATCGCCGGACCCGGCGTCTACATTTGCAACGAATGTATCGACGTCTGCTCCACTATTCTGCGCAAGGAACTGGCCGGTCAGTCAGAGCCATCCAACGAAGTCTCAGGACTTCTTGAAGATGGAGTTCCAACGCCCGCCGAACTTCTCCAACACCTCAATGACTTCGTGATCGGTCAGGAGGAAGCCAAGAAGGTGCTCTCAGTCGCGGTTTACAATCACTACCAGCGACTACGACAGCATGAGAATGCCGACGAGAAATATGCCGATGTTGAAATTGAGAAATCAAACGTTCTCCTTCTGGGGCCCACTGGCTCTGGAAAGACTTTGCTCGCTAAAACTCTCGCACGTCTTCTCGACGTTCCGTTCTGCATTGTTGATGCCACCACTTTGACCGAGGCAGGCTATGTTGGCGAAGATGTTGAAAACATCATCTTGCGACTTCTTCAGTCCTCTGATTTCGACGTCGAACGTGCCGAGCGCGGCATCATTTATGTCGATGAAATCGATAAGATCGGACGCAAAACCGAGAACGTTTCTATCACGCGCGATGTTTCCGGCGAAGGTGTCCAGCAGGCCCTTTTGAAGATTCTTGAAGGGTCGGTTTGCAACGTTCCACCGCAGGGCGGCCGCAAACATCCCCAGCAGGAATACATCCAAGTCAACACCGAGAAAATTCTCTTTGTTTGCGGAGGGGCCTTTGTCGGAATGGAAGATATTGTCCGCCGTCGACTTGGGAAACGAGTGCTTGGATTCAATGCCATCGAAACTGAAGCAACTGAAGAAGCCGAAGAAATCGCCCTTCTCAAACAAGTCCGCGCTGAAGATCTCCTTCACTTTGGATTGATCCCCGAATTCATCGGACGCCTCCCTGTCCTGACCTCCCTTCGTA
>JBDNAG010000197.1:0-13165 GCA_039768565.1 Akkermansiaceae bacterium
CCATAATCGGCATGAACGACGTATTCACCTTCATTGAGTTCGTGAACTCCGGCAATCGCGGCGGCATTCCGTTGGTGGGAAAGTTTTTCTTTCCCCCGTGTCCCTGGAAGGTGCTGCCGACCAAAAATTTCCAGCGTCGAAAGTACGACAAGTTTCTGATTTGGCGCTACGAATCCTTTTGCCAGTCGCCCCTCTATAAATGTAAAATCTGTTTCGTCCCGCTCGAGGATCTCCAAAAAACGATGTCGTTCGGCCTTGCTTGGAGCGACCAGTCCGATTTGCCAACCTTCGCTGCTCCAGTCGTTGAGTTGATCCAGAAAAAGAGCTCGGCTGGATTCCGCGACGACAAAGTCTCCGGCTTCAAATCCAGCAGCAGGAGAAGGGTGGAGATCTGCGCTCCACTTTTCATTGGGCCCGTCACTGATGAGGATATCCGCGATTTCCCGGTCATCTTCATCAATTGCGATGAGCAAATCATCGGGGCCGAGCCAGCTTGATAGGGGATCTCCGGCAATTTCGCTTTCCTTGCTGATTTCAACCGACTCAAGCCGACGAGTGGTTGTCTGTGTCTCGACGCTGAACTCTCGAATCGATTCGATCTCGTCTCCAAAAAACTCGATGCGAATTGGATTGGAAAGCTGTTGGGGAAAAAAATCTAGAATTCCACCACGTTTGGCGAATTGGCCGCGCTGAAAGATCTGGGGATGTTCTTCGAAGTCACGCTCGCCAAGCCAGTTGATAAGTTCCTCCGGAGATATTTCCTGACCAACATTCAGGGAGAGCTCGGTTTCATCGATCGAAGCAAGGGGCGGTGCCGGAGATTGCCAGGAAGCGCGCGAGAGGATGACCGGTGTGGCAGGGGATTGCGCGATTCGATGGAGCGTCGCGACCCGTTCCGCTTCGCGATCCGGATCGGTCAATTCCTCTTCAACGATGACTGTGGGATCTGCCAGTAGGAGTGCCGGACTCTTCCAGAAGGCAAACTCTTCGGCCAGTTGATCTCGGCGGCGTGCGTGCGGAGTGAAAATCCAGACTCTTCCCTGACCGCGGGATTTTCGGTCGGTCAGCAGGGAAGCAATCAAATACCCTTGGGCTGAAGTGTCGGAGCCTCCGAGGATTTGGGGTTTTACCTTGGTTCCGGGCATGCTCTCCCAAATGGACAGGGCTGAGCCCCGCCATTGTTCTTTCGGGGAACCGGCGTTCACGAGGGAGGCTATAATACCGGGAATCAGCCAGTGCAACGGAGTCCTTCATCAAAAAAGTGTAAAGATTCACTTGTCAAAGATCTCAACTCATCTTAAAGCTCCGCCGCGCTAAGCTTCGGCCCGGTGCAACAAAACCCAACTCAATGCGCAGATAGCTCAGTTGGTAGAGCAGTTGGCTTTTAACCAATTGGTCCTGGGTTCGAGTCCCAGTCTGCGTACTTTTTTTCGATGACCCGCTCTCTCCTAACGGATTAGCGGGTTTTCTTTTTACCGATTCCTATGAAAGCGAGCAATGTGCTAGCAAAGTATAGGATTTTAGACACTTCAATGGACTTTCGTGATGACATCTAAGCTGTCAGTTGTGAGGCCGCTGTGTATGCCGGGTTGATAAAAAATGAATGCAAGGGATATCGCAGCCCTACCTTGAAGTTTTGTATAAGCAGAAGATGCAGTGTAAGTGTAAGATACCGCCGCGACGACCTTCGCAGAACAAGACTGCTTGTCTCAACTGGGCGGGTCCGCGAACCAGATTGAAGCCGGTTATAGAATAACACTCCATCGCCTGATATCTTAGCTTTAATGGCAACTATTGGAGGCGCTCTTGGAGATACTAAACCTGACAAGGCCTACGAAACTTAACATGCGAGCGATGTGAAAATCTGGGCGGGAACCCTTTCCCGCTAAAAATAATTTCCTAGCAGTAGTCATGAAGAGATTACTTCACTAGGAGAGATGTTGCTGAACGCTTTCCTCGCTAGTTAAGTGAAATTACAAACAAATCAAAGCACACGAATTACCAGAAAATTACTTTTGGCAGGAAGGCTTTGATGTCGTATTTGTTAGATAAGAGTAATTAGCCAGCGGTTTTTTGTTAGATTACTGAATATTGGTGGTCCGTTTTCGTGATAATTATCGTATTGTGTGAAAGGATTTGAAGATCAGGCCCCTCTTCTGGACGGTGTCATTCTCATCCAAACCAAGTAAATCATGAAATCCAGAAACCTAAACCGTCTTCGCCGGTTGCTTTGCCAACTCGGCTCCCTCGGGATCCTCGTGGCCGTGACTTGTTCCTGCTCGACTTCCAGAGAGGTGGATTCCTCGACCCATGTCGCGCCAGAGATGAGCAAAGGTTGGGTTAAAGTGAGTTCGGAGCCTCCAACTTGGTATCCCCGCGGAGTTCCCGCCGATCATCCGACTGACTATAGAAGCGGTGAGTGGATTTACCTGAAAGATAGAACCGACACCCGCTTTTTCATCCCACTTCACGGACTTTTGACCGATAAGAGGAAAGCCTTGGAAGCCGAGGCGATGGCGGCCCGTCACCCGGACCTTATTAAGAATGAAAACAACAAGGATATCGCTCAAACAGCAAAGGTGTTAGGAGGTGGCTTTATCTTGGCCATAGGTCATGTGATTGTGATCATACTTACTAAAGGGATGGGAGGGCTTTTTTAGGAGCCGAATTCTCATCTTTGTACGATTATCATGAAAATCTTCTTTGAGCGGGCCTGGCGGACTTTGAATTGGGTTTTTCTGTGGGTGATTGCCTCGCTTGGGAATTCCTGCTCCGAGGCGGGGTCTAGAGTCACAGATTCCGGGAACGTCATAACCACCAGTGGCAACATCCCAAGTCTGATTAGAGCTAAAAACGAGCGGAAAAGAGGAGTCTTGCCGGAATCAGAATGGAATAAGCACAAGATGTGGAAAAAGATCGGAAGCCAGCCTCCCACCTATATTCCTTTCGCTTATCCAAAAAGCTCCTCACGAAGTGATGAGGAAGGCCAATGGTTCGTGGATATCCGGAAAGAGAGCGATGGCAAGCGGATCTTTGTGCCCAACTATACAAAAGGACCGATCTCTTCGACCATCTTAGGAATAGAAGCTAAGGCCGCAGTGAATTGGCAGTATTCCAAGGGTGAAAAGTGGTACTGGAACGTTGATTATCGAGAGTAAGGATAAACGGTCGGTGACGCGGGTTGTTTGCGCAGGGACGCGGATGCGACAAAATTTTGAGATTTGGTTGGGCCTAGGTCTCGTGAAGGACTACGTCGACGGTGGAATAGATTACTTTTGGGGTTTTGGTGGAGGCTGAGGAGATGCGGTCGGGATTTCCATTGATTCCGATCAGGATTGATGAGTGGATTCATCGTCGTGCTGATGTCTTCGTGTTCTCGAAGCAATTTACGCCTGGATCAAAAGAGTCCAATCGCTGAAGAGAGGGACAGGCAGGTCGGTTCACTGCGACGAATAAGTTTTTTCCCGATATCCGATCCCTGAAAATTTGCGATCAAGGTTGTCATTCCAGCTGATTTTTCAGTGGGTATCTGAATCGTTCCTGAGAGCTTTTTGCCACCCCAAGGATCGTGATAGGTGACCTGAAATGAAGTTGCTCCTCTGGGAAGTTTAGCGGGGAGTCCCGTGAGGACGACGAAATGAGGTTTGACCATCAGCCAGTTTTTTGTGTTGGAGCCTTTCGGTGCCCGCCAAGCAACCCGGCGAATTCGAATGATGGGGGGAAGTCCTTTTTTGAGAGATTGCGAAAGTTTACCATGAACCCTTTTGAGGAGACTTCCATCCTTCTCATTTGTGTTCTTAAAAAAAATTTCCTGCTTAACACGATCCATCCATCGCTCACTGCGGAGTTCGTTGGCCATCGAAACCAAGTCCGGACTCGCAATGCCGTACCGTCCGTTCCATCTGGCTTTCTTGGGGTCGAGCGCTGAAGGTCGGCGAGCATAGTCCAAGATTATTTTCCGGATTTTCTTGGAGTCTGAATCACCATCAATTTTTGAGATTGATTTTCGCCATTTATCACTGCCGGCGCGGAAGGCTCCCAGGAGACAGGCTGGTCCGCAGGCATTGCCATCGACATGGAGCTGGTTAGCTGGCGGGGCATCTGCGATTGGGGAAGAGATCCAGGTAGGAGCGGCAATGGCTCCGAGAGTTGACATAAAAAAGATGAGAAATTTAGCGATCATCCGTGGGGATCGTCATGATTTCCTGTCTCCGATCATTGCCTGGTTTAGCATCACTTTGGCCGTTGGTCAGGCGGATCTGTGCGGAGACCTCCAATTGTCCCTCGGTTCTCAGCTCTCCAAGTCCCGAAGGAATGGTGACCACGGTGCGCTCATTGGGACTCAGTCTTTGAATCGTGTAGGGGAAGTAGCTATCTCCAACCTGAATATCTATGGTGGACTGGTAGACTGTTTCGGTTCCGCGATTTTCGATGCTAACCTGAAGCCCGGATGCGGAGCTTTCAGTAGTTGGGAGGAGATAAGTTTGAGAGGCAACGGCAACGTCTACGATGCCGCTGGTATGACGGTCGATTGCCCGGCCTATGTCGATTATACCGATCCCAAATTGGTTGTCAGCTCCGGGCAGCCCGGCTTCGTTACTGTTCGTCTGAAGGATCTCGACAGCATCTTGCGGACTGATTGATTGATTGCTTTCGGACATGATTGCCGCGACAGCTCCTACCGGGAAGGCAACAGCCCCTGACGTGCCAGTGAAAGAGGTAACGTTGTCTCCGGGATATGCAGCTTGCACTTCAAGACCAGGCGCGGTGAAGGCAAGGCCGCTATCGGTGTTGGAGAAGTTAAGGTGAGTCCCATTGGCGTCAACGGCTCCCACAGAATAAACATCTGGATCAGCTGCCGGGAAAGATGAGTTAGAAGTACCGTCATTTCCGGAAGAAGCAAAGATCACCGCTCCTTGTGCGATGGCATAATCCACGGCCTCTCGAACCAAGTTGCTGTCGCCTGAGGAGCCCATGGAAATATTGATCAGCTGGGCTCCGGCATCTGCCGCAGCGATGATACCTTGGGCTAGAAGAAAGGAATTGGAAACGCCGGTTTCATCAGCGACGCGAACCGAGATGAGATCAGCCTCTGGCGCTACTCCACGCATATTAGGATGTTGCCCTGCGATGAGGGAAGCGACAGATGTTCCGTGGCTGTTTGGACTCACGCCTTCGCTTAGTTCAACAAGATTTATGTGTTGAATGTTTTCGGTAAGCGCAAGGTGCGGTTCAATTCCAGTGTCAATAATGGCGATTTTGACTCCACGTCCCCATTGCGAGTTGTCTTGGTTAATGCCGAGGTAAGCTAGGGCAGAAGTCCCGAATCCTACCAGTCCCTCCTGTGGCTCCAATTCGCGGAGCTCTGGGACAATTACAGGGTAGTTGAACTCGACGTCTTCAGGGTTGAGGCCCAGTGAGTTGAAGTCAGCCAATGAATCGAATCCGATTCGAACAGCGCGGAGGGAGTCGATAGAGCCCTTGTTTCTAACGTTGGAGCTACCGAGTTTCTCTAGGAAGTTCCGGTAAGCCTCCTCATTCGTAAAAGCTACCACCCTTTCATAGGGGATGGCGTTTGGATCGAATTCAGGATTTCGGTTCGAGGTCTCGGTGACTTCCTTCCGGCTGCTTGCCGGATTTGCAGGTACGTGCTCTAAAACCTTTTTTAAGATCTTATTTTGGGACTTGGCCTCTGTTTGGCGTTCAGGAGTTTGAAATAAGAGCCAACTTGCTAATAGTCCGAGGACCAGAGTTAAAGCGGCAATGAGGAAGCGAGACGACATCGTGGCAGAAAGTAGTTTATAAAACCCCATTGCGCGAGGAAAGTTGCTCGGTATTGCATGTTCTTGCGTAGTTTCAGTGTGAAACAAGAAACTTGAATTCCCCCTCTTTTTTAGTGAACAAATAAATGCTATGATCCGTCCTATGGTGCCCGGCCGCTGAAGCGTGCGATTCAGAACCTACTTTTGGATCCGTTGAGCCTCGACATTTTGGAAGGGAGGTCCGTCGAAGGTGACAAAATCAAAGTCGCTGTTGGAAATGGCGAACTCAGCTTTGGCAAGTAATCGGAACCTTAGCGGGGGAATTTCAAAGCGCGGGCCGAAAAGTCCGCGCTTTTTTAGAAGGTTCCGTTCAGCTTGCGTCCGACCCAGAAGAGCGAAAGCAGCGTGACTAAAATAACAGGAGCGAGCCAGTGGGCCCAAAGCTTGATTGAATCGACCAATGGCTGAGGCTCGGGGAGCGCGTTGATTTCCTTGACCAGTTCGTCGAGTTTTTCCGGAGTGACCATGCGGCCACGGGAGACCTTGGACATTTCCTGAAGAACCTCGAATCGCGCCGGTCGACCGGTCTTTTCGATAACGTCGGTTTGGGAAATAATTTTGGCTTCGACTGCGGCTTTTGGCTCTTCAGGAATGAAGGTGTTAAGATTCCATTCGCCTGGTTGGGAGATTTTGAAACGTCCTGAGAAGCTTCCCCATGCTCCTTCTTCTTTCACCAATTCAATCCGTTTGATTTGACCATTTGGAGCGGTGAGATCGATTTGTAAAACGCCTTCGCCGAGAGGTGCGCCGTTGGCATCAAAAGCATTAGCGGAAAGAGAAACAAAATCGCCGGGTTTCGGCCGTTCGGGTGTGTAAAATAGTCGGATACGTTCTCCGGCTGCCATGTTCCGTTGATAAGACATCCAGCGTGCGACCTGGCCCCAAAAGCGGTAGTGGTAAAGATCTTCAACTCCACGACGCCAACGCCAGGCGGAATCGATCGCCATGTAGAGAACTTTTCCGGAGCCAGCTCGTGAGGTCACGATGATTGGAAGTCGTCCGTATGCGTTTCGGCGGGCTTCGTTTTCAGCAAGGATGGTTGAGCCTGACTTTGCACGGATGACAGGAGCCTGCCAGTAAAAGCCGGGAAGGTTGCGCCAGATTGTCTCGTTCTGGACCTCGCTATCTCCTAGCATAGTGAGAAGTGACTCTTCACCTTCGGGAGTGAGGCGCATCGTCGTTTCAATTGACTCGGAGAGCCCTTCTTTCTTGTCCTCATCCAGCATGACGGGAAGGAGGTCGCCAAGGTCGGACTTGGAGAGACTGAATTGATTACCTTTGGCTCCGGGGATGAAAACAACCCCGCTGGCCTGGCTTTTGACAAGGCCATTGATCAGGTTGGCTTGTTCGACGGTGAGTTGACCTTCGCCAACTCCGACATCGCCAATGAAGACGACGTCATATTTTTGAAGGTCTTCGAGCTTCTCTGGAAATTCCTGAATATAATCGGGCCCGTCGCCCTTCCCTAAGTCGGGATGAAGGAGGAGGCAGTCAACCGTGACACCGGGATCGCGGGAAAGCGCATTTCGAATGAAGCGATATTCCCAACGAGGCAGAGTTTCGATCACAAGAACACGAATCGACTCGGGTTTACCGCTGAGGACAAAGTCCCGTGAGTTGTTGTTTTCAATAAGCTCGCCATTCGCGACGGGCAGGGAGATTGAAAGTGTGGAAGCGCCTTCTTTTTCGATCCGCCAAAGAATGGAGTCGTAGTGAGTGCTGTTGGCGCGAATGGTAATGTCCTTGTAGCGCTCTGCTCCGGTGTCACTCTTGATGCGAATCTGGGTGCGAACGTCACGGGCGAGCGATGACTCGATAGTGAAGGGGATTTGAGCATTCTCTCCAATAATGCCGTAAGTTGGCGCATTGACCGAGGTGAGTTCCAAATCAGGAACCCGCTTGTTGCTACCTGTGGCGAGGGTGTAAATTGGCACGCCTTTAAGCCGGAATTGCTGGGATACACCAACGGGAGATGTGCCCAGGTTCCAGTCACCGTCTCCCACGAAAATGGCCGCTCTAAGGTTCCGGCCATTTGTCAAAGCCTTGGCGAGGGCTTCGTTGATATCGGTCCCACTCATCGCCAGCTCGATTGAATCAGCATCCGGTGACGGGGCTCCAAAAGAATCAGTGGTGACACGATTTTTCCCGTCAGCCTCAAATGTCTCCCAAAACTCGGAGTCTACCATCCGCTTTACCAATTCGCGACGGGTTAGAATGGTTTCAGATCCAGCTATCGACTCCGGACGTTTGGCGTCTTCGGTGTCCATCGAGATGGATTCATCCCAGATAATGGCGATTTCCGGCTGGAGATCGGATTCCTGGACAGTGCGCCATTCCGGTCCCAGCAACATAGCGCAGACAAAGAGGACGCAGATGAGTCTGAGGCCTTCGAGAGCGCCAGTGCGTGTGGGGCGGGCAGAGCGCTGTACTGCCATAATTCCCAGGGCTACCGTCGCAGTGATTACGATCACCACCAAGACGATCACCCAGGTTTGTGCCTGGAAGTGGAGGGGGCCGAGATTGAAATGATTCACGAGGCAGGAGAAGTTTTTTTGGATGCGTTGCTTAGGGCAGGCGGTCCGGTTAATTTGGGCTGCAAACAGAGGAGCGCCTCTGTAAGCAAGAACAAGAGAACGGCGATGAGAAAAGCCCACCAAACCGGGGAGACGAGGTTGTCGTCGTCCTTGTTACTCTCAAAGAGTGAATAAGAGGTTCCTTCAAGGAGAGTATCCAAGGCTTCGCTATCGACACGAAGCGGAGAATTTTCAGCGGCAGGGCGATTGACTGCGACCACTCGTTCGCCCAGGCGATAGACCCCGGCGCGGTATGATCCGAGAGCAGGCTCGTAATCCTCGAAAGCATCGAGCCGGTCGCGAATTTCATCGCCACGGAGCTTGGCTTTTTCACTTCCTGCGATGGCGCGATAACCGGCGTGGAGCCGATCCGTGCCTTTTTCCAAAAGTCGCTGGATGGCGACGAGGTGAAGTGCCACGAATTCTAGGTTTGACCAGCGATCATCTGGAAGTGTGTTGATGAAAATTGCGGTTCCGAGCCCTTCGAGCTGGCGGTAAAGAAGGGGCGACCCGTCGTCCCATTCGGCAAGTGATGAGCCATCACCCTGAATGCTGCAGCGCTTGACTCCACGAACCTGATCGACCGGCATGTTCTGATCACTCAGGCTATTTCGCCATGGGCCGTCATCCTTGATCCAAGTCCCGTTGATGAAATATTCATCGGTCGGAGCGTCTTCAATGACTCCCCATGACGTCCCAAAAATGACATTCTCCGATGGTTTTTCGGGTGGGAAGAAGAGGACCGATCCGCCGGATGCGGCGAATTCTTGAAGCTGGGCGGCTACGGCCCCGGTTGGGATTTGGGCCTGCCAGACGATCAGAGAAGCTGTAGCCCAGTCAATTTTAGTGGTCTGGGTGGGAGCTACAATCTCAGAGCTGTAGCGATCGAAGCCATCGGGGGCAGCGGCTTTTTTGAGATAGGTCGCAGTGTTGCTGGAAGGCTTTTCAGAGACGATCCAAGACCTGACTGGTTCTTTACCTCCAAAGGCAAAGAAGACGCTGTTGTCGCGCGGGTTGTTGTCTGAAGGAATTCCAACCCATCCGCTACCTTCGGCATCAGCTGCGGTGAGCGGAAGGCGTTTTTGAAAGCGAAGCTCCTGGCCGTTCATGGTGACGCGATCTGCCGAGCGAGCGCCCTTGAGGGAATAGGTGATCGGTATGGTGGTATTTCCATCACCTTTGCTCCGGGTCAATTTGAGGTCGAGGAAGAGGTTGTCTTCCACGCGACGGGATGCCACGAGCTCAATAGCAAGGTTTTCTACAGGTTCATTTCCTGAAGAAAGAACCCTTAGTTTGGTTTCTGTGGGGAGACTCTCGAGTCCGGCTCGAACGGCGTTCCAGCGGGAGTCAGTCGGGCGCCAATCACCACGCTGCATATCGGAGGCCAACCATATTTCGGTCTGACCGGGATTTGTTTCATCAATGTAATCGATTGCCTTGGTCAGCAAGGTTGGAATGTCGGCTTGAGTGTCAGTTGCGTAAGTGGTCGAAAGTTCGGGCAGTGCATCAGGCGAGGGAACCTCCTGGATTTCGCCCGTGGAACTATCGATGAGGACCAAGCGGGGGGATCCCATTTTTTCAACGGCTTCCCATACGCGGGAAATGACGGCCTGACGATAGGACGGTGCCCCACTCTCCGGTTTGGTTTCCATGCTGGCCGATCGATCTAGGACCAGAACCACAGTGCCGACTGATCCACTTCCTGAGCCCAAAAAGCCACCCAGAAGAGGGCGTGCCACCGCGAAAATAAGCGCAGCGATTGCCAGGGTTCGGCAGGTGAGAATTAGGATATGTTTGAGCTTTTTCTTGCCGCGCGATTCGCGGGAAGCCTTGAGCAGAAAGGTCGTCGCCGCCCAATCGACGATGCGGAAGCGTCGCCGGTTCAGGAGGTGGATGATCACCGGGATGGAGGCTGCGAAAAGCCCCCAGAGGATCGGTTGTGAAAGAAAGCTAAGGCTCAAGGTTTGATTCTAGCGTTTGGAATTGAGACGAGTGGTGATGAAGTTGGAGACAATCTCCTCATAGTTGGCGCTCGTCTGAAAAAGGTGGTAATCGGCGTGAACGTCGTGGCACTTGCCCTCGACCTTATCAAGGAACTCACGGAGAGCAGCATGATATTCGTCGGCGATCAGATTGGGCTCGGCAACCACAGTGGTCTTGTCCTCTAGGTCGACAAAGCGGTGCGGACGTTCAAAATGAAACTCAACTTCCTGTGGGTCGAGGAGGTGAAAGACCGCGATGTCGTGCTTCCTAAATCGAAGATGTTGCAAGGCGTCACCTAGCTCTTTGGTATCGGCAAAAAGATCTGATAAAATGATAACGAGAGCGCGTTGCTGGATTTTTTCGGCAATCTGGTGGAGAGCGTTGACAAGACCGGTATCTCCGGTCGGTTCAAGATTTTGAAGGGAATCAAAAATGGCCTGAAGCTGCGCGGCTCGTCGGCTGGGCGGGATTTCGAGGTGAATTTTCTCGTTGCAACAGCTCAGGCCCGCCGAGTCGCCTTGATTGACAATCAGGTAGGACAGGGTGGCCGCGATTTTTCGAGCAAAATCGATCTTCGTTGGGTGATCGCCTGATGAAAAATTCATGGACCCCGATGAATCGACAACGAAGTAAGCTCGAAGGTTCGTATCGGCCTCAAATTCCTTAATATAATAGCGGTCTGATCGCGCGTAGGCTTTCCAGTCGAGACGACGGGTGTCATCGCCCGGAACATATTTGCGGTATTCCGCAAATTCCACCGAAGAACCCCGGTGGGGTGAGCGGTGCCGCCCGGCGACATTCCCGATCATGGGAGTGCGTGACTCGAGTGGGATAGCGCCAAGACGTGCGAGCACTTCGGTGTCGAGAAAGTCGTATTTCATTTGGGGGAACGCTTTTGGCAGTGAGCGATTTCGATTGGAAATTGTCTGGCCAATTCGCGGGGTTTGCGAAAACTAGTAATATCCATCTGTTCGGAAACACCGCAAATTTTGAGGTGTTTGGGTGCTGTCCTAGACATCATCGCGCATCTCTTCGACAAGACGAGCGACGATTTTCTTAGCGGTCATTCCCTGTGATTCGGCGGCGAAGTTGGTCAAGACGCGGTGGCTGAGTACCGGGCTGGCAACGGCTTCGATATCATCTAAAGATGCCATGTAGGTTCCGCGCAGAGCTGCCCGTGCCTTACACCCGAGGATGAGATACTGGACGGCACGAGGGCCGGCTCCCCAACCAACATATTCTTTGATCCACTCGGGAGCGTCGGGTCCGTCGGGACGGGTGCGACGGACGATTTCGACTGCGTAGTCGTAAATATGGTCGGGAACAGGAACTCGGCGAACGAGGCTTTGGAATTTAAGAACCTCTTCACCGGTGAGCAGAGCCGTGAGAGGCTCCTTATCGACTCCAGTGGTTTCACGGGCAATTCGCTTTTCTTCCTGGGCGCTCGGGTATTCCACGTTGATGAGAAACATGAAACGGTCAAGCTGAGCTTCCGGAAGTGGATAAGTTCCCTCCTGTTCGACCGGGTTTTGCGTAGCTAGGACGAAGAAGGGAGCATCGAGTTTGTAGGTTCGGCCTAGGACAGTCACGTGACGTTCCTGCATGGCCTCGAGCATGGCTGACTGGGTCTTGGCCGGTGCGCGGTTAATCTCGTCAGCAAGAACGATGTTCGAAAAGACTGGGCCTTTCACGAATTCAAACTCCCGTTTGCCGGTTTCTCCATGTTCCTGAATAATGTCAGTTCCAGAAATATCGGCCGGCATGAGGTCGGGAGTGAATTGAATCCGGTTGAAGTCGAGGTGCAGTGTCTCGGCAATCGAGGAAACTAGCAAGGTTTTGGCAAGTCCCGGGACACCCATGAGAAGTCCGTGACCTCGGGCGAAAAGACAAATTGCAAGTTCTTCAATCACTGATTCCTGGCCAATAATGACCTTCCCAAGCTCAGCTTTGAGTTCTTCATACTTGCGTCCGAGTTCGTCGACAGCGGCGACATCATCGGAGGTTAGCGAGCTGTTGTCAGGGTTGCTGGCAGCAGCTGAGTCCTCAGCAATTTTGGCTGCTTTTGTTGCCTGCTCTTCGGCTGCCGAAGTTACCTCAGTGGCTGGAGCTGCTGCTTCAGTTGCTGGAGCAGAAGTCGAGGATGCGACTTGTGCAGTAACAGGTTTGTTACGGGGTATTTCGACAGGTGGCATAATCGGAGGAAGATTAACGATATAGTGTACCAAATTTGAATTGATTTTGCGCGGAGTCGGCGGTTTGGTCGGAACGTATTGAGAGGACACGGTTTTTTTAGGAATCGATTTCTTGGGAGAAGCCTTCTTGACCACCTTCTTTTTAGGAGAACTTTTTTGAGCTGGGACCTTTTTATCGGCCTTCTTTTTTGGAGCTGCCTTACTTGCGCTGCCTTTAGGCGGAGTGACTTTTCTTCGGGCGATCTTGTGAGCAGGTTTCCATGACTCTGCCTTCTTGGTAGTAACCTTTTTCTTGGCCGTCTTTTTCTTTTGAGCTGGCTTCTTGGTCGTCACCTTCTTTTTGCCGACCTTTTTCACTGCGGCTTTCCTAAGGGTTATTTTCTTGCCGGCTACTTTCTTTTTAGCGGCTTTGTTAACGACCTTTTTCTTGGTGACTGATTTTTTGGCTGCTGATTTTTTAGCGGTCTTTTTCTTGGCTGGACGCCGTGTTTTTCTGTCGTTCGTCATTTGGTCGGCAAGGGTGAAGAGGATGAAGTGAAGTGTTCCGAAATGAAACGTAAAGCAGGCTGAGTTTCCTTCGTAAAGTCGCAGTTTA
>JBDNAG010000198.1:0-20865 GCA_039768565.1 Akkermansiaceae bacterium
ACTCTCCTCGAACTGGGCATACTAAATTTCAAAGAAGAAAAACATGAGCAGGCCCTTGCCATATTTTCATTGTTCGGTGATGAAAAAGCGGCGCCTGTCACCAAGGCATACGCCAAGGCTCTTGAAGCAAAGGCCGCCTTCGCCATCGAACAGCCAACAAAAGCGAGCCAACTATTTCTTGAAGCCGAAGAAATTGCCCGAGACATCCGCCAAAATGAACTGGGCTCTCTCGCAGCTCTAAATGCGGGAATTACGCTTCTAACCTCTACCAGATCGAAAGAGCTCGATGAGATCACACGCAACCTTGATAGCCCGGAGGCCCGCTCTTTTCTCATTCTAGAACGCGGACTTTTTCTCTCTTCAAAAAGAGACCCTGGCGCACGAGATCTCCTCACAAGCTTCCTTGCAAACTTCCCTGACAATCCCCGAACCCCCGAAGCCACTTTGGCACTTGCCGAAAGCGCCATCTTCACTCCGCCCTTTAATCGCGAGCTGGCTCAGGAAAAAATATCGACTCTCAAGTTCGACCTTCAAAACGAATCGGATCTTGAGGCCCGCCGAATTCTCGTCCTACTGGCACTCAACACGAGCACCCAGCAGGCACAGGAATTCCTGACCAAAGCACCTTCCCACAGGCTTGCTTCGCGAGTCCTTTTTCAACTCGGCCAAACTTATCGAAATCCTGCAAATGATGAAGACAAGGAAATCGGCAAGGCTAACTACCAATTCGAGCTTCTCATCGATAAATACCCGGAAAGCGAATTCGCAGACGCCGCCCGCTACTACAGCGCATTGACGTCCATCGCACTTAAGACTGAGTCCGCAGACAAAAAAGCCATCCTTCGATTTCGGGAACTTATCGATAAAAAGGGAGTCCTGGCCAATGAAGCGGCCATAAATCTTTGTAGCCTTCTGATTGATCGTAACCAACAAGGGCGGGCAATCGCCGAAATTGAAATCTTCCTCCAAGACAAAGAAATACTAGGGAGCGACCAGCGACGCTTTCTTATTCTCGGTGCCGATGCCTCCAATCAGATTGGGCAACATGAAGAGGCCTTGGAATATTACACCCGATTGCTCGCCCTCAAAAACCTCCCGGTATCGGTCCAAAATCAAGCCCACTACATCAGCGGACAGGCGAACGAAAAACTTGGCCGTTACGGGGAGGCCTATGAATCATACTACAAAGTCATCGATCGCAAATACGACTCGGGGTCTACAACTTCTCTCGAATGGAAATGGTACGACAAGTGTGGTATCGAGGGAGCTCTCGCACTTCTTGAAAAAGAAGAGCGATGGGAAGCCGCTATGAAGCTTGCTGAAGGCATCGGGCTGAGCGGAAGCCCACGCGCCAAAGACGCCCGCGAAATCGCCGAACGTATAGGACTTCAACATTTCATCTATCGTGGACGCAAATCCCCGAGAGAAGAAGAGGCTGACTCCACCCAATAAGCGAACGACAAGACTTCGTAAAAATCCGACTCAATTTGGATCTCTTGAATTGCGCTTGTTTCGCCATTGATAATCCGAAGCTTTTGCACGGCTTTTTCCTTCTTGGTTTTTTGAGGCATTACACGATAAACGACTGCGAAATCCCCTGCGTCTGAAATCGAAAAATCTTCATTCTCTCCCAGCTTGATTCGCCCCTTTGCACCGAAGGCGAGGACCCTTGAGTCTCCATTCCACTGAATCAGTTTCGCCTTGTCATTCTTGGATTCCTCGATGCCAAGAGGTTCTTCTGGCTTCACTCCATCTCGCCACCAGGACTTCGGGATCCTCAGAGGCGGATTATGGTTATAGACAAAACGCTCGGACCTTGTGACCACCTTCCCAGTTTTGCCTTCAACTAAAAGTGTCTCTCCTTCCGCAGCTCCAAACATCTTCTCGTCCTCCGGCCAACTCTCCGGAATCTTCAAATCGTCCCGAATCGTTCGACTGACTGCAAAACGCCCGCCCCCTAAATATGCTACAGGCAATGAAGGAGCGACCCCGCCAAAGGTTTTCACAATCTTCACCTTCGAGATAACTCTCGTCCAGATACCGCCGCCAGGAAGATACCAAAGCTCGAAATCATCAAAGCCTTGAGTCGATGCAAAAAAACCATCATCGGCAGCCCGACGGATTCGCAAACTAGAATTACGAGCCCCATCTGGATCAACCAAAGCTTTGGGATCAATTCCAACATCGCGGTAGGTAAATTCCCGAATATTCAGATCCAACAGGCGATTTTCACCTTCAATTGTGGCAACACCTAGGACCCTCCCATTTTCCGACCATTCCATTTGCCCAAAGACCAAATCTGTTTCCTGTCTTATTCCTTTTTTCGGGTGATATCTAACCAGGGCAGTCCCTTTTCCTGATCTCTCAATCTCCCCCATAAGCCAGCCTTGGAATTCTTCACGCACCCAAAACGCCTTTCCAGCATAGGGTCCAATTTTCCCCGTGGGAAAGTGATACCACGACCAATGATCGACTTCTTCAGGCTCCTTCTTTTGATCCAATTCCACAACCGACAAACCCCACCCCATATAAAGTGGACTGTCGAGTTGCAATGATTGTTCATTCCCCGGCCCCTTGAAGATCTCACGAAGTCCCTGTTCTTGTCGCCCTGGGTCGTAAACCCGAAAGCTCGTAAAATCCGGCTCATCAAAGAGCTTACCGCGCTCTTCCAGCTTCAAAATCAAGAGCGGACACCCCGAATCAACCCACTCATTCGGAGCTTTAGGTGATCTCTCTATCACCAACTCACAAAGCGCCAAAGGTAGGTTTTCAGCTACCATATTTGTTAGAAAAGAGCCCATCAAGATCCCCAGAACCAATCTCCACCGAACCATTGGATTCAACATCACGGACATGAAACTGCCGTCGTCGGACTTCAGCAACAATCACGAAGCATCCAAAAAGTCATTTTTTCCTTTAGTTTAGTAAGCTTAAGAGTTATCCCGCTGATCTTTAGATTTTTATCCTCAACGACCATGTCGCAAACAGCTTCCCCGCCCGCCGCCTCTTCCGATCTTCGCAACGCTGTCATCCGGCTCGCCGGTAATTCCCAGGACGGTATTCAATCAGTAGGAGCATTCCTTGGTCAACTTGCCGGGACCACTGCCCAGGAAGTCATGACCTACATGACCATCCCCAGTACGATCTCAGGTGGACCCTCTATATTTCAAGTACACCTCGGTTCGGGTGAAGTTCTTCACCCCGGTGACCGGGCCGATACCCTTGTCGCTTTCTACCAGCATTCCTACGAAGGCCACCTTGAGACTCTGAAAGACGGTGGAATCTGTTTTTACGACAGCGATAACGTCGAGGAATTGAAGGACGAGCGCGGAATCATTCACATTGGCGTTCCTTTCACCTCCGCGACCATCGAAGCAATCGGAGGCAGCGCGAAATCACGTGGTAAAAATATCTTTGTCCTTGGTCTCCTCTGCGCGGTTTACCAATTGGATCGTGAGAAAATGACCGAGATTATCGCCAAGAAATTTGGCAGAAAATCGGAAGACATTCTTCGGAACGCCATGCTCGCATTCGACGCAGGTTATGCGTGGCCGGTTCATGATATTGAGCACATGCCAATGGCACCAGGTGAAAATGACGCCGCGAATCGAATTTCGACCGACGGAAATACCATGATCGCTCTCGGCCTTATTGCAGGCGGTTGCCGCTTCGGTGCGGGCTACCCTATTACGCCCTGGACCACCATCATGGAGTTTCTTCGTTCGGAACTTCCAAAATACAATGGCATGTTCATCCAATGTGAGGATGAGCTTGCTGCGGTTTCTCTCGCCCTTGGCGCATCTTATTCCGGTCATCTAGCGATAACAGGTTCCTCCGGCCCCGGACTTGCCCTGAAGGCTGAAGCCCTTGGCTACGCAAGTATGGCTGAACTTCCTCTCATCGTAGTCAATATCCAACGCGGTGGTCCTTCCACCGGCCTTCCGACTTCTGTTGAACAATCGGACTTGCTTCAAGCCATTTACGGATCACACGGTGATGCCCCACGCATCGTATTGGCACCAAAGAATGTCGAAGACTGTTTCTACACTGCACTTGAGGCCTGCCGCCTTGCCAAGGAATACTCCACCCCTGTCTTCATCCTCTCCGACCAGGCGATCGCAACTCGCCTCGAGGCCTTCGAGGAGCCCGACCTTGAAACTCATTGGCAGGATCCTGAGCTTGATCTTTCCGAGCGCGGAGCTGACTTTAAGCCTTACCCACTTGACCAGATGACCCGCCACTCTCCTCCGGGGGCTCGCTCCAGCGAAGGAAAATACCCGGTCGTCACCGGCCTCGAGCACGACGAATGGGGCCATCCTTCCGGGAACCCCAACAATCACGAGAAGATGACCGAGAAACGGCGTAATAAGCTCGTTAAGCTTGCTAAGTCGCTTCCCGTCCCCGACATCCATGGCGAAAAAGAGGGCAGCCTTCTTCTTGTTGGCTGGGGTTCCACGTATGGGCCCATCAAGGAAGCCACTGACCGCCTAAATTCATCAGGACATAAGGTTGGATCGATCAATATCCGTAACGTCCACCCTCTCCCGGAGGGGTTGGGAGAACTCTTCAACAAATACGATCACATCCTCGTCCCCGAGATGAACGACTCCGGGATGTATGGCTACGGGCAACTTGCCACTCTCCTAAGAGCCAAGACCTGTAATTCCCAGATCGAATCCATAAACAAGGTCCAAGGGATCAGCTTCCGGGTTCTGGAAATCACTGATGCCGCCGAAACCCTCATCAAAGGCTAAAAACTACTTTTCCCAATTTAAACCCGACTTTCATCATGTCCGATACCACCTCAGCCGCCCCCGCCGAAAAGCTCACAAAGAAGCAACTGAAAGCAGACCACCCCACCTGGTGTCCTGCTTGCGGCGACTTCGCGGTCCTTGCCTCCTTTTTCAACGTCGTCCAAAAACTCGGCATTCCTCACGAAAAGATTGTCTGTGTAGCAGGAATTGGATGTTCCTCCCGCTTTCCATACTTTGTGAATACCCACGGCATTCACTTCATTCACGGCCGGGCTCTACCTCTTGCCACTGGTATCTCACTTTCCCGACCAGATCTTCATGTCTTCGTCTTTGGCGGTGATGGAGACGGATTCTCCATCGGAGGAAACCATCTTAACCATGCTGCGCGGAAGAACGTGAACTTGTCTTATGTCGTGATGGACAATTTTGTTTATGGTCTCACCAAAAACCAGACCTCACCAACCACTCCAATCGGACAGCGTTCAAAAACCGATCCACGCGGAGCAATTGATCGCCCCATCAATCCTATGTCCCAGCTGGTTTCCAGCGGTGCCACCTTCATTGCCCGCACTCACGCCGCACAGGTGAAGCACATGAATGAAATGTTCGAGCGTGCTATCCTGCACCCGGGTTTCGCCGTCGTGGAAACCCTCTCAGAGTGCACCATGTTCAATCCTGGATCGTTCGATGACAGCATTCCACGTAAAGGTGGCGTTTTCGATCTCGTCAACGAAGATGAACAGGATCTCGAATCCATCTCAGCCGCCATGGAGTTGTCACAGGACCTCTCCCCGGGTAAATTCGGGGTGTATTACGAAACACAACGTCCCACCAAAAATGAACTAGAGCGGGAATGGCTTACCGATGCTCGCAGCAAAGTGGGTGACCTCAGCGAGCGTGACCTCCTTCGTCAGCGCTTCGCTTCCATGCGTTAGGGCTTCGCCCCTATCGGCGATTCCAATCAAGAAAAAGGGCGATCATCACGATCGCCCTTTTTAGGTGAATTGGAGGTCAGGTGAGTGCTTATTGAATTTCCATTCCGCTTTTGGCGTAAACCCAACGCTCGATCTTACCATCCTTGATCAGCGCTTTAGCTTGAACGGGACGGACCCCAAAAATGGTAGCAGCCTCATAGGCCGCCAGACCAGTTTGATACTCTGTCCCGTCAATGGTTTCGTCTCCATTAATTTTCCAGCCTTTGACCTGATTACTGGTAAACTCCTTGACCGCTCCTCCGGCGATACTCTCCTTCATTAGAGAAATAACCTCATCATCACTCAACTTCGAACCAGCGCCGGGATCCGGCGTAGGAGCAGGGTCCGGGGTTGGAGCGGCAACCGGCATCGACTCAGGAGTATTCGGGATCGGATCAACTCCTGCTACTGGAGTTGGAGTTGGAGTTGGAGTTGGAGCCGGTGGTGTAGGGGCAGGAGAAGGCGCAGGCGCAGGCGCAGGAGAAGGAGAAGCAGAAGGAGGCGTCGTGGCCACCACCGAGCCACCAGCTTCCCTTTCATAAATATTTTTCACCAACTGCTGGAAAAGATCGGTGTCCTTCGGCGCGATCTCACCCTTCCCATTTGAATCTGCTTTTTCGACAATCAGGACATCTTCTTTACGATTCAGAAGAGTGACTACATCCCCCTTCTTCAATCTCACCTGGCCCTTGCCGCTCAGAGTTGGAATTATTGTCGGATTTTCAATTGTGACCTTCTTAGGCAGGTCGCCATCACGAACCTCATCCAGGTTGATTGTGTAGTTTGCCCCTTTGTATTCGACAATGGCAACCAAGCCATCTGTGTCTTTTTTAACCTCGACAAGTGCGTGAGTAATCGTGGGGCCGAGAATGTATCCCAGAAAGTAGAGAACAAAGACAACTGCGGCGAATTTAGCGTATTTCATGATGAGTCGAAGGTGCTGGAGGAAAGTTAGAAGAGATTCATTAGATTGTCACGCAGTCAAAGTCGGCATTTGACCTTTTCTCCTTGAGGAGAAAGTCTCTCCGCATGGGAGAGACTCGTTTATTCTTACTTGATGGCATGGCTCTTGTTTATCGCGCTCACTTTGCGTTCATTCGCAATCCGATCACAAATTCGCAGGGAGTGAACACCTCTGCAATTTACGGATTTACGAACACATTACTTACAATCATCGAAAAAGAGGCTCCCACCCATCTCGCCGTCGCTTTTGACACCTCCGCGCCAACTTCCCGGCACATTCTCTATCCAGAATATAAGGCTCAGCGTGAAGCCATGCCAGAGGAGCTCGCGGCAGCCATTCCTGAAGTCAAAAAACTCTGCGCCGCTTTCAAAATCCCCGTCCTCGTTATGGATGGCTTCGAGGCCGACGATATTATCGGCACTGTAGCTCGCCGGGCCGAAGAATCGGGTGGAATCAAGACCTTCATGGTCACTCCAGACAAGGACTTCGCACAATTAGTCGCGCCTCACACCGCCATGTGGAAACCTGGTCGGCAGGGCTCGGATCACGAAGTCCTCACCCGTGAAAAGATCCTCGCCAATTGGGAAATCAAAGATCCCAAGCAAGTCATCGACATTCTGGGCCTCTGGGGTGATGCCTCCGACAACATTCCCGGTGTACCTGGCATTGGGGAAAAAACCGCTAAAAAACTCGTCGCTCAATATGGTTCCGTCGAAGGCCTTCTCGACAACATCGACAAGCTCAAAGGGAAGCAGAAGGAAAACGTTACCAATTTTTCCGATCAGGCCCGTCTTTCAAAGGAACTCGCCACCATCATCACCGATGTTCCTGTCGAGGAAACCTTCGAGGACTTTAAACTCGAAGAGCCCGACGAAGAAACACTCAAAGGCCTCTTTGAGACATGGGAGTTCCGCACTCTCACCAAGCGCATTTTCGGAGAAGTCGAAACAACCGAGGAAACCAAAGCAGCACCTGTTTTCGAAAGCCACAAAACACTCGCCGACGTCCAGCACGACTATCATCTCCTCGATTCCGAAAAGGATCTCGACGACCTCGTTGCAAGACTATTGGCGACCGACACCTTTTGTTTTGATGTCGAGACCAACTCGCTAGACCGATTTTCATCAAAGCTTCTCGGTATTGCCTTCGCGCTCAAGGCCGGAGAAGCCTACTACCTACCTATCGTAGACTGGTCCAACCAACGCGAAAAACTACTCCCTGTTTTCAAGTCTCCTGCGCTAAAAGTCGGCCATAACCTGAAGTTCGATCTCGCCATCATGCTCTCCCATGATATCGCGGTCACCGGACCGTTTTTTGATACCATGCTGGCACATACTCTCATCGCGCCGGATCAAAAACACAGTATGGATTCCTTATCCGAAAACCTTCTTGGATATTCGCCCGTTAAACTTGTCGATCTCTTTTCAGGAGAACAAGACGAAGAAGACGACCTCTTTGCCGCCGCCGCGAAAAAGAAAGCTTCCAAGGGAGAATTGGATCCCTCGGAACTCCCCGTCGAAACCCTTGCCGAATACGCTGCCGAAGACGCAGATGTCACATTTCAGCTTTATCATAAGCTGCTTCCCGAGCTCGGAAAATTCACTCTCCTTCCGATCTTGGAGGACATCGAAGCTCCACTCCTTCCTGTTCTGGTGGCGATGGAAAACGAGGGCATCACCTTGGACCAATCGGTTCTCGATGAGGTCGGCAAGATTCTCGCAGAAAGAATCGCTACCTTGAGCAAAGACATCGAGGAATCTGCCGGGCGCCCCTTCAATCTCAACTCGCCCAAGCAACTTGGCGAAATTCTTTTTGGCGAGATGAAGCTCGTTGAAAAGCCGAAGAAGACCAAAACCGGGCAATTCAAGACCGACGAACAAACCCTCGCTTCCCTGGCCCCAAAGCACTCCATCGTCGCAAATATCCTCAGCTACCGCGAAGCCAGCAAACTCAAATCCACCTACGTTGATGCGCTTCCCAACCACCGTGCCAAACACACCGGACGTGTTCACACCCACCTCCACCAGTTGGTCACCGCAACCGGGCGTCTCGCTTCGTCCGATCCTAATCTCCAGAACATCCCCGTTCGATCTGAAATGGGCCGTGAATTGCGCCGGGCATTCGTGCCGCGAGGTGAGAAATTCACCTTAATGGCAGCAGACTACTCCCAGGTCGAACTCCGCGTCATGGCAGCGCTTTCAGGTGATCCCGCCATGATAGAGGCTTTTAAAAACGATCTCGATATTCACACCGCCACCGCTGCCCGCGTCTTTGGCGTAGAAACCGATGAAGTGATCTCTGAAATGCGCCGCACTGCCAAAATGGTCAACTTTGGGATCATTTACGGCATTTCCGCCTTCGGACTCTCCCAGCGGCTTGGAATTCCACGCGGCGAGGCCAGCGAGATCATCAAGACATACTTCGAACAATATCCCGCCGTTCACCAATTCATGGAAGATACGACCGAAAACGTCCGGGAGAGGGGCTACGCTCAAACCCTCGCCGGCCGCCGCCGCTACTTCAAGGACATCAAATCCGGTAACGCCAGCATCCGCGCCAACGCCGAGCGGGCTGCCATTAACAGCCCCATTCAAGGAACTGCCGCGGATATGATCAAATTGGCGATGGTCCGGATTCACGAAATCATGCAGGGCCGTAAATCCAAAATGATCCTCCAAGTCCACGACGAACTCCTTTTTGACCTTCATCAGGACGAAAAAGACGAGCTTCCTCCGCTTATTTTGGGGGCGATGGAGTCTGCAATCACGCTTCCGCACGATGTTCCGGTAAAAATCGACCTCGGATTTGGCGACAACTGGTTGCAAGCCCACTAGTCTTCTCTAAAGTCTTCCCCAAGTCATGAAATCAATTCTCAAAATTGCCCTCCTCGGATTCCTCACCTTCTTTGCTCTCGCTCAAGACCCTACCGATGATATCGTCGTGGAGAAAAAGCCTGAGAACCCAGCTGCGGCCAACGAAGTCACTGTGATCATGTCAACCTCGATGGGAGACATTCATATTGAGATGGACTCAAAGAGCGCTCCGATCACCGTGGAAAACTTCCTGAAATATGTCGACGCCGAGCACTATGACGGCACCATCTTCCACCGTGTCATTGGCAACTTCATGATCCAAGGAGGAGGCTTCAAGGAAATCGACGGAAAACTGGCCAAGCAAAAGACCAACCCTCCCATCAAAAACGAAAGCGAAAAGACTCCGAGCAACAAGCGAGGAACCATCGCCATGGCCCGGACCTCGGCACCAAACAGCGCAACCGCACAATTCTTCATCAACGTGGTCGACAACACCTTCCTGAACTATCCCAACAATGGCGGTGGCTACGCCACCTTTGGGAAAGTGACCAAAGGACTGGAAGTTGTCGACAAGATCAAAGCTGCAAAGACCGCGTCCAAAAACGGCATGGCCAATGTTCCTGTCGAAACCGTCACCATCAAGTCGGTGAAACGTGCCAAGTAATTCTTAAAAGGCTTCAATCATGAAATCCCTCCTTCTTTTCTCAGTTTCGCTTCTCTTCCTATCCTGTAAAGGCGGAAGCAATAACAAGGGCGCAAACGACAACGGCCCAGACAGCTCAAATTCAGACCGCACAGCCTCCGGGCGAGAACTCTCGGACTCCAACAACATTGTGATCGAAACCAGCATGGGCACGATCAAGGCCAAGCTACACCCTGAGTCGGCACCGATCACGGTTGAGAATTTCCTCAGCTACGTCGAAAAGCAACACTTTGACGGGACCATCTTCCACCGCGTCATGTCCACCTTCATGATTCAAGGCGGAGGCTTCGAATTGAAGGATGATGTCCCCACCGAAAAAGAAACCGGCGATGGGATCCAAAACGAAAGCGGTCAATCCCGGAAAAACCTCCGGGGCACTCTTGCAATGGCCCGGACCGGCGAACCGCATTCTGCAACCGCCCAATTCTTCATTAATGTCGTAGACAATGCATCACTGGACCACCCCGCCAACGGTGCCGGCTTCGGTTATGCGGTTTTTGGAGAGGTCACCGAAGGAATGGAAGTCGTCGATAAGATCAAGATGGTCGAGGTTGGCATCGGATACATGAATTCCCTGGCACCTGGTGGGCGACTTATTTCCGGACCCCACCAAAACGTCCCGCTGATCGATCCCGTGATCATTAAATCGATCCGCCGGGAGCCGAAACCCTGACACGTCCTGTATGCTCTGGCTTTTTATCCCAGTGGGCTTTTTCCTAGGCTCCATTCCCTTCGGGCTTCTGATCGGTAAGCTCAAAGGGGTCGATATCCGTGATCATGGTTCCGGTAATATAGGCACCACCAATGTCTTCCGAACTCTCGGGAAAAAGTCGGGTATTACCTGTCTCATTCTGGATCTGCTTAAGGGCTTCGTTCCTGTCCTTCTCGCCATTAACCTGGCGCGGGTCGATGGCTCCACGATCATATTCTCAATAGAATCCCTCAAGAACCTTACCAATCCGACTCTGGCCTTCCAACAGTTCGCTGTTCAATCCATTCACGTTCTGACCGCCCTTGCTGCCATCTTGGGCCACAACTACTCACCTTGGATCGGTTTCAAAGGAGGCAAAGGAATTGCCACAAGTGGCGGCGCCCTCCTTGCCCTCATGCCGGTAGGTGTTCTCCTTCTCATCCTAATCTTCATCGTCGTCACAAAGATCACTAAGTATGTTTCCGTCGGCAGCATCGCCACCGGAATCGCTCTTCCGCTCCTGACCATCTACGGCTCCTGGTCTCACGGCAAAATTGCCAACGGCACCTGGAACAAGCCCCTGTTTATCTTCTCCATTGTCGCGGGCGCTCTTGCGATCTGGAAACACCGTTCCAACATCACCCGCCTCCGCGCCGGAACGGAAAACAAGATCGGACAAAAAAAGGAGCCAGTTAAATCATGAACTTTCAATATCCCGTCGTGGTCGGATCAGGCTCCTGGGGAACCGCTCTCGCCGTTTTTCTGGCCAACAAATGCCCGCAGGTGCACCTAATTGGACGTGACGAAAAGGTCGCCAAAGCGATCAATGAGACACACTGTAATCAGCGCTATCTCCCGAAATCCACTCTTCCGGGAAATCTGATCGCCACGACTGATCTTGCCCTGGTTGCCAAAGCGGACCTTCTACTCTTCGTTGTTCCGACCAAGGCCACCCGCTCCACCGCAGAAAAACTGGTTCCGCTGAACGTACCTAAGTCAGCCGTCCTTCTTTCCTGCGCCAAAGGAATCGAACTCGTGACCGGAAAGCGCATGTCAGAAATCATCGGCGACAATTTTCCAGACAACCAAATCGCGGTTCTCTCTGGCCCCAACCACGCCGAGGAAATTGCAGAAGGACTGCCTGCAGCCGCCACCATCGGCTGCTCGGACGAGAAAGTTGGAATGGCACTTCAAGACATTTTTGCTACTGATCGTTTTCGTTCATACACGAACCACGACATCGCCGGAATTGAGCTTGGAGGCGCCATTAAAAATGTCTTCGCCATCGCCGCCGGCGTCACGATGGGATTGAAGTTGGGCGACAACGCCATCTCAGCTCTCGTCACCCGCGCCCTCGCCGAAATGTCCCGCCTCGGCACCGATCTGGGAGGACAAACTGAAACCTTTGCCGGACTCTCCGGTCTCGGCGACCTCATCGCAACCTGCTTCTCAATTCACTCTCGAAACCACAAAGTCGGCCTCGCTCTCGGCCAAGGAAAAACCCTCGAGGAGGCGGTCAACGAACTTGGTATGGTTGCAGAAGGAGTTCCCAACACCCGCTCGATTTACGAAGCTGCACGCCGCGCAGGAACCCGGACCCCAATTCTGGATGTTGTCTACGCTGTCCTCTACAATCACGTCCCACCAGCAGAAGCGCTGGATCGGCTTTTCCGCCAAACTCCACGCAAGGAGGTCGAATAAAATTACGACTCGGCCAAGAGCTGTTCCCGATATTCCAGAAGCTTGGCTCGGCGTTCGGCGGAGACCCGCGGATATTCGATATCCAGTGATTGCATTTCTTCCCGAATGATTCTGGAAACAATGAGCCGCATGTTCTTTTTATCGTTTGCAGGAATAACATACCAGGGAGCATTCAATGTCGCGGTCTCATTAATCGTCTCCTCGTAGGCTGTTTGATAGTCATCCCAAAAGCCCCGCTCTTTGACGTCGCCCTCACTGAATTTCCAGTTCTTATCCTGCTCGTCAATCCGGGCCACAAACCGATCCCGCTGCTCGTCTTTCCCCAAGTTAAGAAAAAATTTTAGAACACGCGTACCATTACGGACCAAGTGAGCCTCGTGCTCACGAATTGAAGCATACCGTCCCTTCCAAAGATCTTCGAGATTTTCTTCTGGAAGCCGTTGATACGTGGTCACGATTTCAGGGTGGACCTTCGCCACCAAAACCTCTTCGTAGTAAGACCGATTGAAGATGGCAATATCACCGCGCCGTGGCAAATGATCCTGACTTCGCCATAAAAAATCGTGATCGATTTCTTCTTCAGTCGGTCGTTTAAACGAATGAACGGAAACCCCGTGCGGACTTAGTCCGGACATGACATTACGAATCGTGCCATCCTTCCCGGCAGCATCCAACGCCTGAAAAACACAAAGGATACTGTAGCGATCATGAGCATACATCATTTCCTGTAGCCCGTTCATTTCCTTGCGCGACTCCTTCATCTGCCTCTTATAGTCGGGCTTATCCTCGTAATAGGCTTCTACTTCGTGAAAGCTCTCTGCAATGGCAAATGGCTCCGAACCGTTGATACGGAAATCTGCAGAATTAATGGTGTTTTTCACGGGCGAAGCTTAACCATTCTCGCTCGAAGGAGAAGAATCTTCACACTTTACATCAGGAATTGACGCCCCAACTGCTGTCTGACAACTTCATCCGGTATGCTCGACACCCACCATCACCTCTGGTCTTACAATGCCGACGAGTATCCCTGGATTCCGGTCGGAACTCCCCTCGCCCAAAACCAGCTGCTTGCCGAACTGGAGACCATTACTTCCGCTGCCGGTGTATCCGGGACCATCGCAGTGCAAGCTCGGCAAGTTGTTGAGGAATCGATTACCCTTCTTGAGGTTGCGGATGAAGGCAGTCTTATTCGCGGAGTCGTGGGCTGGGTCCCCCTAATTTCCAATTCCGTCGACAAAGACCTCGAAAAATTTTCCGCCCACCCCAAGTTCGTGGGAGTCCGCCATGTTCTCCAGGATGAACCCGACGAATATTTTCTACGCGATGATTTTCACCATGGCCTCTCGAAGCTTCCCTCCCATGACCTCCGCTACGACCTTCTTTTCTTTCAGCGTCAAATCCCCGTCGCCACCAAATTGATCGACCGCCAACCCGAGTTAGGAATGATAATCGATCACATTGCAAAGCCCGAAGCTCGCAGCGGTCGGGTCGAAGGCGAATGGCGCGCCGGAATGAAAGAGCTGGCGAAAAGAGAGAATGTTCTCGGCGTCAAATTTTCGGGCCTTGCCACCGAATTTCCGGACAATGATGAGATCTCTACCGACACAATACGCGCCTACTTTGAAGAAACTCTTGAAATTTTCGGGGCCGATCGGGTCATGTTTGGGACAGACTGGCCCGTCTGCCTTTTAAGATTGGATTCTTATCAACAGTGGGTCGATAGCATGATCAGCTTGACTTCTTCCCTCTCAGACGCCGAGAAGGAACTGATTCTGTATAAAAATGGGGAAACAGCCTACCAACTGAAAAGTTAGGCTGGCCAGAACTCGATTTTCCCCCTTAGCTTTCTGCCCGCTACGACTAACATCAATTTTGTCGTTTCTGACACTTTTAAAATCACGATTTTCATTGAGCCTAAACCGCACAGAATACAAGTATCTGATCACGCTCGACCAAATGGAGCAAATTCAGAAAGACTTGGATGACCGGCTTGTCGTAGACAGTCTGGCCTCTGAAGACGGCTGCTACCCCATCGTGACGGAGTATTTTGAAACTCCCCATAGAGAGTGCTTTTGGGAAAAAGAACGACGCCTTGCCAGCCGGCGAAAAATCAGGGTCCGAATTTACGGCTGCGAAGGCGGCAAAATCCCCCCAACAGGCTTCATCGAAATTAAACACAAACATTTCGGACTCGGAGCTAAGCGCAGGCTTTTTCTCCCCGTTGATGAAGCCATCGAATTTGCCAACGGTAATTACGATATCTTAAAGAAGGTCAAAAGGGATTGGTCTCGGACCGAGCGAATGATTATCAAAGAGCTCTTCGACCTCATAGAGCGGCGGAATTTTGGCCCGGCAATCCAGCTTCGATATGACCGAAAAGCTCTGATGACGCCCGACGGTCAGCTTCGAATCACTTTTGACACCCGTTTGATGTGTCGCTCGGATCTCCTTCCACTTGAAGCTGACGATCAGCGATTCAAAGATTATATCATTCCTCACGATAAATCAATTTTCGAAGTCAAATCAATCGGACCGGTTCCATTTTGGTTTCGCGAATATGGCGGAGAAAAAGACTTGGTCCGGAGGAGCTTCAGTAAATTTTGCACCGCGATGAAGGAAGTCGACCCGATACTTCGATCTCAAATTGGACACAATAAAAGTTCGGCAGCCTGACCACCCACAGCAAGCATTCAAATTTCCCTACACCACGAACATATTACCTTATGGATCCCGTTATTGCATCATCTTTAGACAGTCTTTTCAACACCCTTGAAAGCATCAGACAGAGCGATCCAAAGCCTCTTGAGGTTCTTGGAGCGATGGCGTTGAGCTTCTTCCTCAATATGTTGGTCGGTCTTCTCTACAAGACGACTTACAAAGGCACACGCTACTCACAAGATTACGTCCACACCCTAGTAATCATTGGAACCGTCACCACGATCCTCATCATGGTGGTCAACGGAAACCAAGCTGTCGCATTCGGCATGTTTGCGGCCTTCTCCATGATTCGCTTCAGACGTAATTTGGGGCAATCACGAGACCTTGCTTTCGTATTTTTCGCGATGGCAACCGGAATGGGGGTTGGAGCCCGTCAATATGAAATCGTTTTGGTTACCACTCTTATCGTTGGCCTTGCCATTTGGTTTATCTCCCGGCAAGACGCTTTCGCACCGAACCGTGCTTCCCACCAGCTTAGAATTCGCGTCAATAACGACGTCGACTTCTCCAAGGCATTCAACGACATCTTCGCTAAATTTACCGACGCAACCGAAATGATCAGCGTTGAGTCAGTGCAGGCCGGTATGATGAGCGAGCTTCGCTACGGCATCGTTCTCAAGGATAATGTGCCCATTTCTGACTTTATGGAGGAAATCCAAATTGCTTGTGGCAACAACCGAGCCATCCTGACGTCAACAATGCGTGATCTCGAATTCTAGATCGGATTACATTCCTGACTTTTTTCAATCCCGATGGGCCGCTCCAGCCATCGGGATTTTCTTTTCGCTCTGGACTTGAAAGCAACAGCGACTCACCCAAGACTGCAGCCCATATGTGGAAGGGCCGATTTTCAAAAGCAACCGCCGATCTCGTACAACAGTATGGAGAATCCATCTCCTATGATTGGCGTTTGTATCCCCACGATGTGCTTGGCTCGATTGCCCACGCCAGAGCTCAGGTAAAAGCCGGAATTCTGACCGGAGATGAGTTTACGCAAATCGAAAACGGACTCCGCGAAATTGAAAAAGAAATCGCAGAAGGCAACTTCGAGTTCTCGATCGAAAAGGAGGACATTCACATGAATATCGAAGCCGCTCTGACCGAGAAAATCGGGGCCGCCGGAGAAAAACTTCACACTGCCCGCTCGCGAAACGATCAGGTAGCCACCGATACCCGACTCTACTGCCGGAGCGCCATTGATGATCTAATTGGTCACTTGGGTGACCTTCAAAATGCGCTTCTCAACCAAGCCGACCGATACGCTGAAACCATTCT
Source organism: Akkermansiaceae bacterium (assembly GCA_039768565.1). Lineage (GTDB taxonomy): Bacteria > Verrucomicrobiota > Verrucomicrobiia > Verrucomicrobiales > Akkermansiaceae > SW10. The sequence continues at coordinate 16,594 of JBDNAG010000198.1, forward strand.
TCCGGGATACACTCACTTGCAACGTGGACAACCAGTCACCGTAGGGCACCACCTTCTCGCTTATGTCGAAATGCTTGCTCGAGACAAGGACCGCCTCACAGACAGCCGGACAAGAGTCAATGTTTCCCCGCTGGGCTCAGGTGCACTTGCCGGCTCAACCATCAACCTCGATCGGGAGGCTATCGCAGCTGAGCTAGGCTTCGATTCCGTCACGACAAACTCGATGGACGCCATCTCCGATCGAGACTATGTCGCCGAGCTTCTCTTCAACTTTTCTCTGATTGGAGCACACCTCTCCCGCCTTTCCGAGGACCTCATTCTTTGGTGCTCGAGCGAATTTGGCTTCGTAACATTATCCGATGCTCACACCACCGGCTCGTCTCTCATGCCTCAGAAAAAAAATCCTGATGTTTGTGAACTTACCCGTGGAAAAACCGGTCGTCTTTATGGCAACCTGACTTCAATTCTGACCTCGATCAAGGGCCTCCCACTCACCTACAACCGCGATCTCCAGGAAGATAAGGAGCCGCTGTTTGACTCGATCGACACTCTTACTATCGCCCTCAAAGTGAACAGCGAGATGATCTCCGAAATGGAGATCAACGAGGACGCATGCGCGGCAGCCTCGGAAGATCCGCTCCTGCTTGCCACCGACCTAGCTGACTGGCTTGTCAAGCAAGGTGTTCCCTTTCGTTCGGCCCACGAATTTGTAGGCAAGGCAGTTGCAGCTTCAGTGCAATCAGACACACCGCTCAACAAACTCGACCTCACTCAAGTTGACGAAGTATTTACTGCCGAAGCCTCCTCGGTATTTTCCCTCAAAACAGCTCTTGAAGCCCGGACCAATCCGGGTGCTCCCTCCATCAAAAACGTTCGCGCTCAGGTCGCCCGTTGGCGAAATTCCTAGCTGGTAAAATCCTTCAGGGCTTGTCCTGTCAGCGACTTCTTACTCTTGGCCACCTCAGCCGGAGTTCCAATCGCAACAACATGACCGCCTTTGACTCCGCCGGTTGGCCCAAGGTCGATGAGATGGTCACAAACTGATATCACATCGAGGTTATGCTCCACCACCACCAGAGAATGCCCTGCATCGCGGAGCCTCAAGAGGACCTTTAGAAGCACCTGTACGTCCTGATAATGTAGTCCTGTCGTTGGTTCATCCAGCAAGTAGAGCGTGTGACCCGGTGTTGATTTGGATAATTCACATGCCAACTTCACCCGCTGGGCTTCACCACCCGAAAGCGTATTGGCAGCCTGACCGAGCTCCACATAGCCCAGTCCGACATCGAAGAGAGCATTCATGATGGCACTCAATTTTGGAACCGCTCCAAAGAACTTCCGCCCTTCCTCAATCGTCATTTCGAGCACATCTGCAACGCTCTTACCCCGGTAGCGAACATCGAGAGTTTCACGATTATAGCGATGTCCCTGGCAGGATTCACATTCAATCCAAACATCAGGCAAAAAGTGCATATCAATTCTGATTGAGCCCCCACCCTGACATTTCTCACATCGCCCGCCTTTAACGTTGAAACTGAATCTGCCCGCCTTGTAGCCACGCTGTCGGGACAACGGAAGCTGTGAAAATAAATCGCGAACCAGATCAAACGCACCGGTATAAGTGGCAGGATTGGATCGGGGGCTTTTCCCGAGCGGACTTTGATCAACCACCACCACTTTTTCCAGATACTTCAATCCTTCAATGGAATCGTGTTTCCCGGGCTCATCCTTGGCACGGTGAAATTTTCGAGCCAAGGCACGACGCAGGATACCATCAACCAAAGTAGATTTCCCGCTTCCACTTGGCCCCGTAACACCAACCAATTGCCCCAGTGGAATCACAACATTCTCGCCCTTCAAGTTGTGCTCCCGCGCCCCCCTGATAATCAGTTCAAATGCCGACTTTCTTTTTCGTGAATTCGCCTGCGATGCCTCCCTCCGAAGCCATCGACCGGTCGCAGTATCAAGCTGAGCCACCTCCGCCGGAGTCCCTTGCCCCACCAATTCTCCGCCATGCTCCCCGGCTGCCGGGCCAATCTCCACGACTTGATCCGCCGCCATCACCATTGCTTCATCATGCTCGACCACAACCACGGTATTCCCAGCGTCGCGCAAACGTAGCAAGGCCCCGATCAAACGCTGATTGTCCGACGGGTGCAGGCCAATGCTCGGCTCATCCAAAACATACAAAACCCCAGCCAGTCCCGCTCCCAATTGGGTAGCCAGACGGACCCTCTGAAATTCTCCGCCCGACAAAGTCCCGCTCGAACGATCTAGTCCCAGATATCCCAGCCCCACTTCATCAAGAAAAGACAATCGCTTCTTCAACTCCATCAGCACTCCCTTCATCGCAGTCTGTCGATCTTCGGGAATATCGATTGTCCCAATCCACTCTCGGATCTCTTCGATGGAACTTGAACAGAATTCGTCGATTCCCTTTGCCCCATCTCTCCCCTCCAAGGTCACCGCAAGATACTCTGGCTTAAGTCGCTTTCCCCGGCACGATTCACATTTCCGCGAAGTCATGAATCTCCCCATACTTCGCTTGACCCCATCACTTTCGGTCTCCCGATAAAGTCGCTCGACCTGCTTACAAACCCCCTCAAACTCCTTTCTACACGGTACTGCCGTTCCGTCCTTTTCCCAATGCACCTCGATTTTCTCACTTCCTGTTCCAAAAAATAGAGCCAATTTAAAATTCTTGGGCAACTTATCAAACCGCTCATCGAGGCTCACTCCAAAGTGCCCCGCCAATGCTTCGATTTGCAGTTGGTTCCAACCCTTCTTCTTTTTTGAACCCTTGCTCCAAACCGCAACAGCGCCTTCACCCAGTGATTTACTACGATCCGGAACCGCCAAAAATGGATCACAAAAAACTTCTGTCCCAAGCCCATGGCAGGCTTCGCAAGCGCCCACATGTGAATTAAATGAAAAATGTCTCGGAGTTAGAGCTGGCAACTCGAATCCAGTCTCGGGATTTCGATAACTTGTCGCAAAAGACAATTCATCCCAACTATCAGCACCCCGTTCCTGCGCAAGAGCGCGAACTTCCAATCCGCAGATGCGCAACGCGATCTCAATACTGTCCGCTAAGCGGGAATCCACTCCTTCCTTTACCACCAGCCGATCCACCACAATTTCGATCTCGCCGCCATCTTCCGGCCAGACCTCTTCGGCTGTTTCCAGCTCCACGATTTCGCCGCAAACACGCACCCTGACAAATCCCTGCCGTTGAAGATCACCAATCATTCCATTGGCGTCACCCTCGGTCGCAATTGGGGCCAGCAATATCAACCGGCTCCCTTCGACACGCTTCGATAGACTCTCCACAATATCACCCGTTGACATTCGCTTAAGTCTCTCACCGGTCTCCGGATCATGAGGAGCCCCAGCTGCGGCATAAAGAATGCGCAGAAAATCATGAATCTCGGTCACGGTTGCAATCGTCGACCGGGGATTACCACCTCCGCTTCGTTGCTCGATCGCGATCGCCGGACTCAGTCCCTCAATCGCATCAACTTCAGGCTTCTCCAGTTGATCGAGAAACTGCCGCGCATAAACCGAAAGGGACTCCACATATCTCCGCTGCCCCTCGGCATAAAGAGTATGAAAAGCCAAACTCGACTTCCCGCTCCCACTCACCCCCGTGATCACAATCATCTTCCCACGCGGCAAATCTACATCCAGCCCCTTAAGATTGTGTTGCCTTGCTCCCCGAATCTTGATCACACCAGAATTAGTCGCTGTTTCCCCTATTCGAGTCAACTTCCACAAACAGAAAACCGTGACCTGAACGCCCCAGGGAAACTACCACAACTCGAAGGCTCGCCCAGCTTTCAGGACCTGATCGACCGATTATGTTTAATCCGCTGTCCTCGGCTAAAACCAGCCCGCTGGGTTCCCCAAATTTTGGTTTGGCAAGGATCTCTATCTGCCACTTCCCTTCGGTTCGTAAGAGCATCATGACCAAACCTTTGAAAGATCCAAGGTGGGACAGTCCTTCAGCAGCGAAGATTCCATCATCTACCAAAAGGAACTGGTTTAATTGGTGCTCGGAAGTCTTGTATCAAGAGTGTGCCATCGGGTGGAAACCACCAAAGTTCTCCTCTAAATCTCCCACCGTTATAGCCCGCAAGCCACCTGTCATCGACGCGCTGCTATCGTTATGGCAGCTTAACCAGTGGTTCTTCGACGAGAGTTCTATCTTTTTCCTCGGCCCATCAAAACCCGAGAAATCGCCAGAAAAGCGAGCCATAGCCCTATCGCCAGTCT
>JBDNAG010000030.1:0-14166 GCA_039768565.1 Akkermansiaceae bacterium
CAAGGGCTTTTTCAGAATCTCCAGCCAGCCTTTCTTCGTCGAAACTCCATAGCGAAAAAAAACTTTCGCAAAGTGCGCCACTCTGCCTTATCCCAGCCGCGATGAAAATCGTGGTCGCATATTCAGGTGGTCTTGACACCTCCGTTCTCCTCCTCTGGCTCAAAGAGAAATACAACGCCGAAATTATCGCGTATTGCGCGGATGTCGGACAAGCCGAGGAGCTCGACGGCCTTGAAGAAAAGGCCCTCAGCACCGGCGCCTCAAAGTGCTACATCGGTGATCTGAAAGAGGAATTCGCAGCCGACTACATCTACCCGATGTTCCAGGCCAATGCTGTTTACGAAGGCCGTTACCTCCTCGGAACCTCCATCGCCCGCCCCTGCATCATCAAGGGCATGCTCGAAGTTGCTCGCGCCGAAGGTGCTGATGCCATCGCCCACGGTGCTACCGGCAAAGGAAACGACCAGGTCCGCTTCGAGCTATCGCTCAACGCACTTGCTCCCGACATCAAAATGATCGCCCCATGGCGTGACGATTCCTTCCGCGAGCAATTTCCCGGCCGCGCCGAAATGATCGCCTACTGCGAAGAGAACGGCATTAATGTCCAGGCTTCAAACAAGAAGCCCTACTCCATGGACCGAAACCTTCTCCACATCTCCTTCGAGGCCGGAGCACTCGAGGACACCTGGTATGATGGCTCCACCGACGCCGACAAAGATATGTATGTTCTTTCCGTCGCTCCCGAAGACGCACCCGATACTCCCGAGTATATCCAATGCCTCTTCGAAAACGGCAACATCGTCGGACTCAAAAATGACGGTCTCGCCGGCTACATCTCCAAACTCGCTGACTTCGAAGTCAAAGGCGAGAAGGACGGATACACCCTCCTCACCCCTTATGGCGTCATGCGCGTCCTTAACCACCTCGGTGGCAAGCACGGCATCGGCCGCATCGACATCGTCGAGAACCGCTTCGTCGGCATGAAGTCCCGGGGCATTTACGAGACCCCCGGAGGCACCATTCTTCTTGCGGCTCACCAAGACCTCGAAACCCTCACCATTGACCGTGAGGCCCAGCACGTCCGCGACTCGCTGATTCCGAAGTATGCCCAACTCGTTTACAACGGCTTCTGGTTTGCACCCGAGCGTGAAGCCATTCAGGCCCTCGTTTCCGAGACTCAAAAAACCGTCAACGGCGAAGTACGGCTCAAGCTTTACAAAGGCAACATCATCAATGCCGGACGCCGTTCCCCGAACAGCCTTTATGACGAAGACATCGCTACCATGGAAGGTGGACAGGAGGAAGCCTATAACCAGAACGATGCCTCAGGCTTCATCGCCCTCAACGGACTCCGCCTGAAACAGTTCGCCCGGGTCAACGACAAGTAAGCGACATCGATCGATAGAATTTCTTCAAAACCCGGAACCGGTCGCGGCTCCGGGTTTTTCTATGGCACGGTTTTTCTATCCTAAAATTCCGGCAGCTGCACTTTCTCCCTCATTCAAGTCCACCCTCTCCGGGCGCCCCTTGTGTTGATAGATCACCTTGGTGTATCCAATCCCAGCAAAGCGAGCACCGTCGCATGAAGGTCATGAACATGCAACTTGTCCTCGGTGGCATGAAGCCCCAGATCATCAGTCGCCCCGATGGTCTGGCCACCTTTGACTCCACCTCCCGCCATCCACATCGTAAATCCAGTCGGATTGTGGTCACGACCATCTCCCTTTTCACTCATCGGAGTCCGGCCAAATTCCCCACCCCACATCACCAGTAAAAGACTTGTTGATTTCGCTCCGATCCAAGCTCGCCGTTGTTTTATCCTTTGGGCTTATTCTGGCGCTTTACGCAATTGTCTTCTTCGACGGATCCCAACGGTTCTATCGATTGTGGGAATTTGCTGCCTCATGCGCCCAATTTTCAATTATCCACCCTTTTCCGAGCACGCTGTCTTCTCGGTTTATGTAATCCTGACCTGTCCTTTTTGGTCCACTCGATTACTTGGAGCCATCCTTCTGTTAATCACACTTTATGCGAAGCTCGTCCTCTGGAAAGGCGACCCCATTCTAATTCCCGGACTTTGGATAGGCCTTGGAGCTGGAGCCGCCTTTCAACAACTCAGTTAGAAAACGCGAAGAAACGACAGGACAGAGCAAAATCAGCCGTTATAATCGCCATCACATGATCCGCTGGTTTGCCAAAAATGACATCGCCTCCAATTTACTCTTGGTCGCAATCGTCCTCGCTGGCCTCTACACGGCCTTCAACAAAATACCTCTGGAAGTCCAACCATCCTATGACATCGGAGAAGTTGAGATTAACATGCGTTTCCGCGGCGCCAGTCCACAAGATGTACAAGAGCACATCGTCAATCCCATTGAGCGGGCTCTTCGCGACCTTCCCGGCGTCAAATTGATCGAGTCAAAAGCCCGAAGCGGATCTGCCAATATCGACGTTGAAGCGGAAGAAGGGGTGGATCTTCGCGAATTACGCGATGAAGTCGAAGCCCGGGTTGGCGCCATCAACACCTTCCCCGGAGAGACGGAGCGCCCGGAAATCGACATTCCTAACATGTCTAACTATCGCGAGGTTCTCACCATCGCGATCACCGGCGAACTGAGCGATACCGATCTTTATAAAACCGCGCGCCGGGTTGAAAACGAGATCCTTGATCTTCCCGAGATTTCAAGGACCGACATGCGTGGCAATCAACCGCTTGAAATCAGCATCGAAGCAGACGATCAAAAACTAAGAGACTACGGACTCGCGTTCGAAGACCTCGTGACGGCGATTCGAAGATCGTCACTCGCACTCTCCGCCGGCTCGCTGAGAACACCCGTTGGTTCCATTATGATCCGGACCGATGGACAGGCTTACACGCAGGAAGATTTTGCCAGCATTGTCGTCACCGCCGCAGACGGCGCTCAAATTCGGGTTGGAGACCTCGCTTACATCAAGGATGGATTCGAAGATGCCCAAATGATGACCCGTTTTAACGGAGAACCAGCGATCATGATCGACATCCTGAGGGCATCCGATGAGAACGCGATTGAGATTTCCGATGCAATCCACCGCTATATTGAGGACAATTCCCACCTCCTTCCAAACGGAGTCAGTCTTTCAGCCTGGGATGACGAGTCGATCCGTATTCGCGGCCGCCTTTCGACCCTTGGCAACTCCCTCATCATGGGAGCCGGCTTGGTGCTTCTGGTCCTAGGCCTCTTCCTCCGTCCGATGCTCGCCTTCTGGGTCGTAATCGGCATTCCAATTAGCTTTGCAGGCGGAGTTCTCCTGATGCCCTACTTTGGCCTCACCGCCAACACGATGAGCATCTTTGCATTTATCATCGTGCTCGGAATCGTCGTCGACGACGCCATTATCACTGGGGAAAATATTTATACCCGACTCAGGGAAGATCTCACGCCCCTGGACGCGGCAGTCATAGGAACCAAAGAAGTAGCCACTCCGGTGACCTTCGGAGCCATCACGACGATTGTGGCTTTCATCCCCCTTTCCTACTTCCCCGGATTTTGGTCTGCCTGGACCAGTCAAATTCCTCCGGTGGTCGCTTCCGTTCTCATTTTCTCACTGATTGAGTCGAAGCTCATTCTTCCCTCCCACCTCAAGCATCTCAGCACGAACCGCCGTAAAATGGGACCGTTCGCCAAGTTCCAAAAATATGTGGCTGATTCATTGGAACGTGGTATCGAGAAATTTTATCGCCCGGTCCTCGCTCTCGCTGCCCGACATCGCTACACCACAATTTGCCTTTTCTTTGCTCTCGCTATGGCTGGACTCGGCTACCACAAAAGCGGAGCCATCGGATTTGTCGATATGCCCAAGGTTGAGCGTTATCGAATTTCGGCATATCTCAGCATGATCGACAATACTCCGTTTGAGGAAACCGATAAGCAAATTACCTATATAGCTGCCTGTGCCGAGGAACTGAAACAAGAACTCCTCGATCCGGGCACGGGAGAATCCCTCGTTCGTAACATCATGACCAGCGCCGGAGCCTCCAGGCATGGCGGCGCCGGAGATCCGGAACAAGGATTTGCCTCCCTCGAAATCATGCCTCCGAGCGAGCGAAGCGAACCCGGGCCGACCAACGCTGAGATCGCGCAGATGTGGGAGGACAAAATCGGAGAAATTAAAGATGTCCGATACCTAAAAGTTTCCGGTGAATGGGGCAGCCGAAGTCGGGGACAGGAAGAACTCAACAGCTTAAGCGTGGAACTCCGGGGTGATGATAGTGAAGCTAAGCGGGCGATCGCAGAGGAAATCGAACTACTATTTGAGGCACAGGACGGTATTCGAGGAGCCAATGCCGACAACCAACGCCAGCGCGAGGAATTTGCAATCAACCTGAAACCAAGAGCTCTTGAGTTGGGAATTACACAGAGGGAGCTCGCCCAACAGATTCGCCAAGCTTTCTACGGAGAAGAAGCCCAACGACTTCAACGCGATGGTGAGGAAATCCGCGTCATGGTCCGTCTTCCAAAAGAAAAACGCGAATCCATGTTCACTTTTGAGAACCTCACCATTCAGGCCCCAAATGGATCAGTCATCCCCTTCTCCACCGTAGCCACCGCCAATCTGCAAGAGGCACCGGGGACGATCGAAAGTCTGAATGGCGCCCAAGTCTCCTACATTAACGCCCAGCCGAAAAACCAAGAAGTTAAGATCATGGAAATGGCGGAGCGGCTCGCACCTGAAATTTCACGAATCGTTTCTAAGAGTCAGGACATCAGCTGGGTTTGGGCTGGCTACGTCAAAGAGCAAAAAGAGACCAGCAGCCGATATACATGGCTTTACAGCCTTTTGATCCTTACCCTTTACGGGCTTCTTGCGATTCCCTTCAAATCGCTACTGCAACCCTTCATCGTTCTTCTCGCGGTGCCCTTCGGAGTCATTGGGGCCTATGCCGGTCATGTCATTCTCGATATCACACCGTCCTACCTCTCCGTATTTGGAATCATGGCTCTTACCGGTGTTGTCGTGAACGACTCCCTCGTCCTTGTCGATTTCATCAACCAAAAAAGACGGGAAGGAATGGATATCCATGAAGCAGTTCGCATCTCAGGCGTCCGGCGCTTCCGACCAATCTTCCTCACATCAATCACCACGTTTGCCGGACTGATGCCTCTGATGTTTGATCGTGCCATTCATGCACAATTCCTTAAGCCCATGGCGGTTTCCCTCGGATTTGGAATTCTTTTTGCCACAGCTATCACCCTTCTGCTCATCCCAACAGCTTATCTGGCGCTCGAAGATTTCAAGTCCCTCTTCCGCCCTTTGTGGAGATGGTATTCCAAACCCTTTAAGGATGAGGAGGAAGCTGAAATATCAATAGCTAAGGAAATCTAAGTTTCCTTAATTAAATACTCGTCCGAGCGATTCTATGATGGTAAGGTAATCCAATCTCATCCACCGCTCAGCTCCCATGCCGAATATACTCGACCGAAAACAGCACATCAAGGTTCGCGAAACCCAGATGGAAATCTCTGACGAAAAAGCCGCTTTCACCGAAGACTTCGAAGGGAAACTTGCAGATGCACAAAGCCAGCTTGAAGTGTTACAGACCCAGCGAGCTGAACTTGAGCGTCAAAAGGTCGCGCTGGAAGACCTGAACCAAAGAAAACAGGAGTTTATGAATGGTCAGTTAGATCTGACTGAAAAATTTGGGACTGCCATTACAACCATCGAGCGTGAGCTTTTTGAGTCAAAACAGGAAATAGACGACCTTGACCAAACTCGGGCAGCCTTCGTCAATCACTTAAACCGAATCGAATCCCTCAACCCCGAGGCCTGGCCAAAGGAGTCCCTTAGCACCGAGCTTCAAAAGGCCCTTGTCATCCTCGACAAGGCGGACGAGGAGTTCGAACAAGCGGTCTCTTACTTCGCCGGAACTCGCAAAAGCAGTATATTTGGAGGACCTTCGGGATCTCTCCGAGGTGTCTCACCTCAAGGTGACTTTCAGACCATGGTTCGCAATGGCCTAGCCTTTAATCTCCCTGTCATCGTTCTGGGATCTCTCGCCCTCGTTATTTACCTCTTTAAGTAAACCGATAAAGCCATGTTCTTTCGAAAAATGAAGCGCCAGCCAGGCCCACCCTCGCTCGACGAGCTTTCCATTTTAGACTCCGAAATTGAGAAATATGAATCTCTCATTGAGAACGCCCCCCTTAAGCTCCTCGAGCAAAAAGAGCGTGAGCGAACGACTATTCCCGCTCTTGATGACCGCGAACAACGCCAACGTGAGAAGCGGTTTCTTGTCCAAATGACCAAAGGCCAGCTTATAAACGAGCGACGCTATCGCACCAGAAATACAGTCCTTTTCGTACTTCTTGTCGCCGCCACGGCATCTGTCTGCTGGTGGATTTACAGCGAACTCGTCCGCAACGGAGTCCTTTCATAGCACCTCTCCAATATTTCAGGGAAACCGCCGCCTTTCATTGTTGCCCAATTGATGGGTCCCCCGTGGAGATCACCTAGTAAAGGTAGCGTTTACCCTGTCGTATTTCACACCGTCGATCTACCTGATCATTACCAAGTGTGAGAGTTGGAGAATTGCAATTTTTATTGGCGAAAGAATATAGCCCCTCCTTTCCAAAGAGGCGAATTCCCACCGCTAATTGATTCCCCGATTCAGGCCAAAACCAATTGCCACTCCTGCCTCTCCGGTACATTCTCCGCGCATGGCCGATCCACACATTGACGTCCGCTATGTTGCCAACCTCGCCCGGATCAATCTGAGCGACGAGGAAGTGGCACGTTACAGCTCGCAGCTCGAAGAGATTATGGGCTATATCGAAAAGCTCGGTGAAGTGAATATCGAAGGAATCGAACCAAGCGCTCACCCCATCGAAATGTCGAATCGCATTCGTAAAGACGAGCCCGTCCCGAGCCTTCCTGCCGAAGGTTTTCTTCAAAACACTCCGGATCAGGCCAACGGTCAACTCCGGGTCCCCAAGGTCGTCGACGCATAAACCTTTTTCATCATGTCTCTTGCCTCCTCATCACTCAGCTCACTGCGACAAAAACTAACCGCTGGAGAAATTTCATCACGTGACATCGTTCAAGACGTGATTGACCAGATCTCCTCACGCGATTCGGACATCGGTGCTTTCCTTTCCTTTGATCCCGAAGCTGCTCTTTCCGCCGCAGATCAAGCCGACCTCTCACTCCCCCTTGGCGGACTCCCCATCGGAATCAAAGATAACATTAACGTCGAAGGACAACCTTGTACGTGTGCCTCAAAGTTTCTCAAAGGAGCCTTCACCTCTCCCTATGACGCCACCGCGATTGTCAAACTAAAGGCCGCTGGCGCGGTCCCCTTTGGGCGAACCAACCTCGATGAATTTGCAATGGGCTCATCTACCGAAAACTCGGGACTCCAAACGACTCATAACCCCTCCGCACCCGGCCATATTCCCGGAGGATCCTCGGGCGGATCCGCAGCAGCAGTCGCCGGCCAGTTGATTCCCGCCACCCTTGGCTCTGACACCGGTGGCTCAATCCGCCAGCCAGCCAGCCACTGCGGTGTTGTTGGCTTAAAGCCCTCTTATGGCCGGGTTTCTCGATTCGGCCTCGTTGCCTTTGGATCCTCATTGGACCAAATTGGCCCTCTCACTCGCACGGTGGAAGATTCAGCGCTTTTGTTAAATGCCATCGCCGGAGAGGACCCGCGTGATTCCACCTCGTTGACCGAGCCAGTTCCCGACTACACCGAAGGCCTCGATCATGGTGTCGCCGGAATGAAGCTGGGGCTTCCCAGGGAATACTTCACCGACGGGATATCCCCACTAGTCCAAGAGCGAGTGGAAGCCGCCGCAAAAAATCTCGAATCACAGGGAGCTGAAATTGTTGAAATATCACTTCCACACACCGAATACGCTGTAGCAACCTATTACATCATTGCTCCAGCTGAAGCATCTTCAAACCTCTCTCGCTTTGACGGAGTCCGCTATGGTAATCGGACCGACAACCCCGAAGATATGCTCTCGCTATACAAAGACAGTCGCGAAGCAGGATTCGGCTCCGAGGTCAAACGCCGCATTATTCTGGGCACCTACGTTCTATCCTCCGGATACTACGATGCTTATTACCTTCGCGCCCAAAAGGTCCGCACCTTGATCCGCCGTGATTTCGAAAATGCTTTTAAAAAAGTTGATGCCATTCTTACTCCCGTTGCTCCAGAAACCGCTCCTAAAATAGGCGATGCCACCGACGACCCGCTCAAGCACTATCTCGCCGATATCTTCACCATTTCAGCAAATCTTGCCGGCAACTGCGGGATTTCAGTCCCACTCGAACCCATCGACGGCAAACCAGTCGGGCTTCAAATCCTTGGCCCCTTCCTTGGCGAAAAAGAGATCCTCCGTTGTGCCAGAGCCGTAGAAGCAAACAAATAAAGCTCGCTATCGCCCAGCGCACTATCCAAAAAACGACCACTTCGAGTAATTGGCCTTTAAGGCCATCGAAGTAGCTACGCTTTACCAATCCACGTTTTGACCGCGCGTATCAATGTGAGTAAAGGCGGAATACCGGCCAATTCCCCCCTTGAAAAATCCTTCGGAACGAACAGCGCGGGCAGCGCGGGCCACGGTGCTCGACGAAGCTTTAAACTTTAGGTCGAGCGCAAAATTCTGCATGTGCCAGGAGCGAGGGTTAGCACCCGGGCAACGACGATTATAGGAAGGGCTTCGATACGCTGAAGTGACCTCTTTCACCGTTTGCCCGATGGTGGCCGCAACACGGTCAGCAACCTTTAAGGTTCCTCCCATCGATCTCCACATGGACCGTGGAGGAAGAGAATTCCAGAGACGCCCCTTGGCCTTAGCGTGAGCCTCAATAACCTGGATCGGCGAGACGTATTTCAGCCGAAGGCCTTCGAGATACTTTGCATAGCCCTGAATCTGCTTCTCCCCCTGCTGCAAGACCCAGGATTTTGGAAGCGAGCTAATATCAAGTGGCGGGGACTGACGGAAGAGATAACCGTGGGAAGTCTGCGTCATAGCAACGAAACCGGTCGCGGCTCCTGCGGTAGCCGCAAGAAAATCACGGCGGGTAGGCGTAATGACACGGGACCCCGTTTCAGTGGCAGACATTGCGGCGGAAGACTGCGCCCCTATTTACGTTTAGCGACAAAAAAAAGATATTAGCTACGAAGTAAACATTCGCCCTACCTTTTTGAATATTTTACAAAAATTTATACTGTCTTTCACAAAGGGCAAACCCTTATCCGAGGGGGAAAAATAAGGAAAAAGCAGGCTACCTCTTACCCAACAGCCAAAAAAAACCAAAAAGCGCAGAAATTATTTTATATCAATTAAAAGATCCTTTTTATCAATTTTTCCTAATCAATCTTACACTTATTTTGTGGGGTATGCGAAATATAAAGCACGGCGAACCCACGATCCCCTCCTAAAGTGGCACCGCGCGGAAGAGAGCAATTACCTTAAGCAGCTCGACCTCCTCCTCGGAAATGTCTTTCAACCCTTCTCCAGCAGTCATACGCGAATGCATCGCATGAAACTCGCACAGCAGAGATAGCGGAGCGGAAGAGCCAGCTCCACTAACCAAGCTCCAGGTAGTGAGCAAACGTCCGCTTTGCTCGCTTCCCGATACCTGAGAAATATTGGCATGACGGGGGTCTCTGGAAATTTTTGCAAACAGACTCTCAACCGATTGCTTACTCCCTTCCAACACCTGCAAAATCTTCCCACGATCCATGACTAAAATACCAGTGATATCAGCCAACGAATTCCGTTCGGCGGATTTGCTGCAAATGTCTCTCAAATCTTCCGGCCCAAAGCCCACAGATGCTTCACTTACGTAGGCCAAGCGAAACATCGACGAGAGGTCGGCCCGACTTGCTTCCATCACGGCAGATTTTAAGCGGCCTGACTTCCCCCCCTTAAAGCCATTGGGTATCATCATACAGAAATTTAATTTCGCAAGATCGATCATCATATGAATTTGCGCTTTGACTTCGGATCACGCTCGACTAGCATCCGCCATCCCTTTGGAGGGCCTGTAGTTCAATGGATAGAACAATGGTTTCCGGTACCATAGATCGGGGTTCGACTCCCTGCGGGCCTACCAGCCTTTTAGCCTTTCACATCAGAGGATAGCAGCCAAGTCAGGGAAGTTCCTGAAAAAAAATTGAGCTGGGCCCTTCGCCTAAAGGTACTCTGGCTTCAATATTCACCACCGCGGGGAATGTCTATTTCCTCTTACGGTGCCCCCAATCGCGGGCGCCTCGCGAAATACCTGCACACTCTTTCCCCCTCTAGAAAAAAACCTGGAGCGCCGACGCCAAAACCCTCGTTTACCACTTCAAACGTCACCTACCGTAACTTCCAGATCTTTAAGGCTACCTATTTCGTCGCCGCCATGCCATCAAGAAGCCATCTATCTAAGAGTTTGCTCTCACGGTGTCCATATCGTGACTCCCTATGGAAAGCACAAACGCATTTTGGAGTAGTTTCCTCGGTCACATCCCCACGACTTTTATATTCCGCTAGATGCTTCATCAACCTTTTGAATTTTATCAAGACCTTAAAACAATGAAAATTCACTCCCTACCCTCCCTCCTCTGCGCCTTTGCACTCTCAAGCGAGCCGATCATCGCCGACCAAGCAAAACCAAACGTCGTTCTTATTTTTGCCGATGATCTCGGCTACGGTGATCTGGGATGTTACGGCGCGACAAAGATCAAGACCCCCAACATTGATAAACTCGCCGCAGAAGGCAGGAGATTCACCGACGCGCATTCATCATCAGCTGTCTGCACTCCCTCACGCTACGGACTCCTCACCGGTGAATATCCCTTTCGTGGCAATGGTGGCAAAGGCATCTGGGGACCTGCCCCCATCACTTCACCGCTCCTCATCCCGACCGACACCATCACCATCGCCGACATTTTCAAAAAGAGCGGCTACGACACCGCAGCCTTTGGAAAATGGCACCTTGGATTTGGAAAAGACGCCAATCAATGGAAGGAACCTCTCCGCCCCGGGCCACAGGACCTTGGCTTCGACTACTATTTCGGAATGCCCGTCGTGAATAGCGCACCACCCTACGTCTATGTCGAAAACGACCGTATTGTGGGCAGCGATCCCAACGACCCCATCGTCCACCTTGGTCGCAACAAGAAAGACGTGACCCCCATCACGCAAATCAAACCCGAAGAAGCCCAACGGAGCCCAAACCAATTTGGTGGAGCAACAAAAGCCCACGCTCTTTTCAATGACTACGAAGTTGGAACCAAGCTCACCGAAAAAGCCACCGCCTGGATTAAAAGCCGCAAGAAAAAACCCTTCTTCTGTTATTTTTCCACCACCAATGTGCACCACCCCTTTACTCCTGCGAAACGATTTCAAGGCAGCAGCGAAAGCGGCGTCTATGGAGACTTTGTGCATGAACTCGACTGGATTGTCGGCGAAGTCAGAAAAAGCCTCGAAGACGCTGGCGTAGCCGACAACACCCTCATCATCTTCACCAGCGACAACGGAGGTATGTTCAATCTTGGAGGCCGCGCCGCCGCGGCCAAAGGACACAAGATCAATGGCAAGCTCCTCGGCTCCAAATTTGGCATCTGGGAAGGTGGCCATCGTGTTCCATTCATCGCCTGGTGGCCCGGAAAAATCGAAGCAGATTCCGTCTCCGATCAACTGACCATCAGCGTCGACCTGCTCTCGACCTTCGCCAACCTGATCGGTCATAAATTGGAGGACCAGAAGGATAGCGTTAACATGCTCCCGGCTCTTCTCAGCGTCCCGAAGGCCCCTCTGCGACGGGAAATGTTCATCACCCCCAACAAGCAAACGCACATGGCCTACCGCAAGGGAAACTGGATGTATATCCCAGCCAAAAGCGATGGTGGTTTTACCGGTTCAAAGCCAGGCCAACACGCCTGGGGAGGCCCGGCAGTCGCCAAGTTGGTCGACACCCCCAATAGCGACATCGTGAACGGAAAGCTTAAGAAAGACGCACCACCCGCTCAACTTTACGACCTTGGGAACGACCCTCATCAGACCCAAAATCTCTACCGCAAACACCCTGGGATCGTTGCTGAAATGGCAGCCACCCTAAAGAAAGCCCGCCCAAAAAAAGCCACTCCAAAAAATCGCGAACCAGCCAAAGGAGTCTCGAAAGGCGTCCCATTCAAACCTCTCGGAAATCTTCGCTTCAACTTCGAGTCCGGCGAACTCGATAGTTGGACCATCATCAATGGCAGAGCCGGCCGTCTCCTCTCCACACGCCCCTCCCTCCCAAAACACAAGGACCGTCCATTTAACAAGGAAGGTAAATACCACCTCACCACCATCGAAACCGAGCTAGGTTTCAGTGACAGCCAACAAGTCACCCTTCAATCACCTCACTTTACCATCCAAGGTGATCGCGCCAGTTTTCTAGCTTCGGGCGGTTTCGATGAAGACTCCCTCTTCATCGGTCTCGTCGAGGCACAAACCAAAAAACTCATCTTAAAAGCCGGCGGAGCACGAGGCCCTCAAATGAAGAGAATCATCTGGGATATCAATCAACATAAGGGCAAGACTGTCTATCTTCAGATCGTCGATCAGAACACAGAAAGTTGGGGCCACCTCACCTTCGATGATTTTTCAGTCGAAG
The DNA here is from genome assembly GCA_039768565.1 of Akkermansiaceae bacterium. Lineage (GTDB taxonomy): Bacteria > Verrucomicrobiota > Verrucomicrobiia > Verrucomicrobiales > Akkermansiaceae > SW10. The sequence continues at coordinate 12,637 of JBDNAG010000030.1, forward strand.
GAAAACTTATCACAGACTAGAAATCTAATCATGACAAAGACACTCGTAGTCCTATCCCTTCTTGCGGGCTCAACCCTTCTTCGGGCGGAAACCTCGACAAAACCCAACGTCGTCATTCTTTACGCTGACGATATGGGCGTCGCCGATGTTTCCTATGGAAATCCACGAGCCAAGATCCAAACCCCCAATATCGATCATCTCGCGAGCCAGGGAATGAGCTTTTCCGACGGACACAGCTCTTCTGGAATCTGCACTCCCAGCAGGTTCGCCCTCCTCACTGGTCAACACCATTGGCGGCGATTTCATGGCATCGTCGGAGCTTTTGGCAAGACTGTCTTCGAGCCCGACGATTTCACCATCGCCAAGATGTTCAAGAAACAAGGGTATCGCACTGGCTGCTTTGGAAAATGGCATCTCGGTTGGGATTTCGACGCCATTCGTAAACCTGGCAAAACGAAACAAACCGAGGCCTCGTCATATGACTGGACAAAACGGTTCCCCGATGGACCGCTAGATCAGGGATTCGATCGCTATTTTGGAGATGGAACCATCAACTTCCCCCCCTATTGCTGGATCGACAACGACAGATTCGCGACCATCCCGAACAAGCCCGTAATAAAATCAAAACCGCTTGCCGGTGCCGGCAGCTTCCGTGCCGGACCGATGGCCGAGAGCTGGAACCCCTATGACATTCTCCCCACGATCACAAAAAAAACCGTCGAGTGGATCGAAGACCAGAAGGAGGGCCAGCCCTTTTTCGCCTATCTCGCCTTCAATGCTCCCCACTACCCAATCGTCCCCAACAAAGAGTTCCACGGGAAATCCAAAGCCGGCTTCTATGGCGATTTCATGATCGAGACCGATGCCATGGTCGGAAAAGTTATCACAGCTTTGGAAAAACAAGGTCTCGCTGAAAATACGATCGTTATTTTCACCGCCGATAACGGAGCCGAGAACCTGGGCTTCGAGCGACTTAATGAATTCGACCACTGGAGTTCCGGAAAATACCGTGGCCTAAAACGGGACATCTACGAAGGTGGACACCGCGTCCCTTTCATCGTCAGCTGGCCGGGTAAAGTAAAGGAAGGCTCCCGTTCCAATGAAGTTGTTAGTCAGGTTGATTTGGCCGCCACTTTCGCAAAGATCACCGGATACAAACTCAATAATAAGGAAGCCATCGACAGCTACAACCTCCTTCCGGTTCTGACCGGCAGGGAATACTCCAGCCCCTTGCGAGTCGCTACGGTGCAAAACACTTCCAAAGGTAAATACGCCCTTCGCCAGGGTGATTGGGTATTTCTCAATACCTCCTCCGGCGCGGCCCAACGGGAAAAGCAAGAATACCTTAAACACTTCAGCTTGAAAACCTACCCCAAAGACACCCCGGGGTTGCTCTTCAATCTGAAGGAGGACCCGAGGCAATCAAAGAACGTCTATCGGCAGTATCCCGACAAAGTAACTGCAATGAGCAAACTCCTACAACGCTACCTCGACGGCGAACGCTGCGCCCCACTGAATCAGTAGCTCAGA
>JBDNAG010000199.1:0-10730 GCA_039768565.1 Akkermansiaceae bacterium
AACGCGAATCGCCATTGATAACCGAAGCGGTGCGCCGGCCTTCCAAGTCCACTTCGGAGAGAGTCACACCATCGCTGGACCAGTCATCGAGATCACTACTGGTTTGGGGCGTGTAGATGACGTCCTCCCGGCCCGCAAAGAATGTGACCTCTAGCGTTTTGGAATCGAGAATCGGTTCCAGCGGATTACGGATGAAGCCTGCGTTAGGGTCAAGATTCAGAGCGTAAGCCATCAGATGATTTACGCCGTCTTCATTCGGGTCGAGGTTCAAATCCGTATCCATTGGAAGGGCATGCCCAAGAAGCCAAATTTCGGGATCGGTAGGTGCTGTTTCGAGCGAGCGTGTGGTATAGCTGTAAGCCCCTCCTTGGCCCGGTGTCCAGCTCGGCGTGGCAAAGCCTGTATTGCCCTTGAGGGAATACACGGTGAAGTGGGGGGCCGCACGGTTGAACACATTACTGCTTTCGATCGTTGCAGGGGCGTTGCCAAGAAAGACTGCCGTGTTTAGGGCCGCGCACTTATCGAAGCAGAAGCTCCCCATGAAATTCAAAGATTCCGGAAAAACGATTGTCCTGAGCTGACGGCAGCCCAGAAAGGCACCACGCCCGATAGATGTAAGGTTTCGGCCAAATGAGAGCGACGTAACTACGCAACCTTCGAAGGCCCTATCGCCGATGGCGGTGAGGCTCTCGGGAAAATTCAGGCATGCCAGACGGAAACAGTGGAAGAAAGCGAGCTCTCCGATCGAGGTTACTCCTTTTCCGAGGTCAACACTGACCAGGCCGTTGCTTTGGTAAAAGGCTGAGTTGCCAATCGTAGTGACGCTGTCGGGGATGCGGACAGACGTAAGATTAAAGCATACCCCAAATGCCAATTCGCCAATTGTGGTAACGCTGTCAGGGATGGTTACAGAGGTGATCTGCGAGAAGGCGAAGGCTCCATTGTTCGGGTCTTCCTGCGGGTCTCCTTCGCCTGTGATTGCCGTAACGGGCATGCCATCGATCTCCGTTGGAATATCGACATGGATTTCCAAGTCTTTGGGGAAACTGGTGATTTCGACTGTGCCCCCCGCCTCACGATAGGTGAATAAGCCGAATTGCTCGGCTCTGACACAGCTCAAAGACAGTGCGGTGATCAGGCTGAAGATCCAGGGTCCAAAGATGATGTTCATGACACAGCTACTATTTGTGTTGTTGGATCGATTGTGAATTTGAGTGGGAAAAAATTGCACGATGGGTTTATCCTGGAAGTGCAACACTGGGTTGAGTTAAGGATATACCGCTTAGGGGTAGCGCTCTTCCCCGTTGTGACGAGAAAGGAGAGAGATTATCGATAATCTTTGAAATGGTAACTCTTCTTTTCGACTTTTTCTAGGTGGGCTTTTGAGCTTAGAGCCACATTTTCTCGATTTCCTTTTCGGTGACTTTTCTCTCCGGGTCTTCGTGGAAGAGGTTAGGTGGAGAAGTTGAAGAAGTATTTCGATAATTCCAAGGCTTTCGGGAAAACCCAATTTGCTACATCGCATTAGGGTGCGACGATAATCTGCAGCGCGGTGAAAATGCGATCGCCTTGTGGGTTATTGGCATTTTCAGGGAAGGTGACGATGGCTTCGTTGTATGGCTCTCCCGATTCATCTGGCAGTGAGCATTGCACCCAGTAACGCTGGGTCGTGCCGCTTTGATCGACTCGTGCGATGAAAGTCGCCGCGACACCATCGATGGTGATGCTCAGTGGGGCTGTTCCGGTCTGACCAGGCACAGCTTGGGAACCGGTGGGCGTGGTGGGCAGCTCGAGGTAGATGCTTGTGGGCGGGGCAATAGGGCCGATGGCGGTGTCTTTTGCGATGAGCGCTTGGTAAGCGGCGAAGTGAGGGTCACCTGTGCCAGGCGGTAGGGTGAGCGGAATCTGCTCGTTGATGTCGGTCGAAACTTGATACATCTCAAAGGTCGAGAGATCGGTGGCGTCCGTGGGATCGCCGAAGACGATGAGCTTGTAATCGGGGTGGGTGTCGAGGCGCAGACTTCTGCCAGTTCCTTCTGGATTGACGGTCGTGTTGTGGCGTTCGGAAACAATGCAGCGGTCGGTGGTGTCGGTGCTGTTGAAGATCGGCAGGAGGCTTTGGGAGTCGATCACATCAACACTCGCAGTGGCGCTGGTGACGTCGATATCGGCAAGCTCGAGAATGGTAGAAAAGAGGTCAACGCAGTGGACGATTTCATCGCTCGTGCCCTGCAAGGGAATGTCAGGACCAACCGCGAGAAGGGGCACACGCACACCACCTTCGTAGAGGGTGTCTTTTGAGTGAGCGTTGTTATAAGGGTTCTGAATGACGTTCCCTGGGGTGCCATTGTCACCGATGAGGATTACGTTGGTCGTGTTAAGGTCGACCGTTTGGAGTAAGCGGCCGAGTTCGGTATCGAAGGCTTGCAGAGACGCTTCATAAGCACCGCGTTGGTTCTGGCCGGTTACTGTTCCGTTACCATTTGTCGGGTAGGTAGGGTAGTCGTGCAGCTCAGCGGGAGGATTGTGGTAGGGAGAATGTGGGGCGGAAAATGCAAGCCAGACAAACCACGGCGAATTCTGCTCCCCGATGAAGTCGATGGTGTCATTCACCTGCTCGGTGGTAGCGTAGGTCGTCACGTTACTTGTCGTCACTCCATTGACGACTTTTTCCCAGTCAAAGTAGTTTCCAATGTTCGTGAAATAGCCACGGAATTCAGGCCAACCACCGATGGTCGCAGGACCATTGATGCCTCCGCCGGAACCTCCGCCGAGGTGCCATTTCCCGATGCAGGCGACAGAGTAAGGTGAATTTTCAGCAGCGAAAATTTCTGGCAAGGTGAGTTCGCTCATTGGGAGGATGCCCGAGCCCGTGGGATGCCCTACGCCATTTCGGAAGCCGTAGCGTCCGGTCATCATCGAGGCCCGCGTGGGTGCGCAGACGGGCTGCGAGTAGGCATTGGTGAAGCGCAGACCATTGGCGGCAAGAGCTTCAAGATTTGGCATCGGTGGAAGGCTTGCGTTGGGGTTGCCGATGTTGTCGATCGGGCTTGAGTCGATTCCCCAGTCATCGACAATGACGAGCAGGATGTTGTTGTCGACGGTAGCGGTGAAGACATTACTGGAGGTCAGCTGGGTTGGGCTTCCGCCGTCGGGTGTGTAGGTGATCACGGCCGGGTAGGTTCCAGCGGCGAGGCCGGTGGAATCAAAATCGAGTAAGAAGGCTGAGCCGAGGGATCTCATAATGGTGGCTGGCACACCGTCAACTGTCACGCTGGTGATTTGATCCAGTGGTGGGAGCAAGGTGAAACTTGCGGTGAATGTGGGAACCGGCGGAGGGGTGTAGTCGAATCCCCGGTCATCGAAAGGCGCGATTGCGGTAAGCGCACCTCGGTAGAATTGTTTCCCATCGGTATTTCCGCGAGCGGGATCAACTTCGCTCCCGAAGCTCCTGTCATTGGTTTGCGCGTTGTCGGTAAGGAGCTGCCAGCCTTCGAGTTCCGAGCTTCGCTCAATCCGGTAGGTTCCGCCTTCTACTCCTGACCAAGTGAGCGTGATATCACCGGAAGCATCATCCATCGCAATATTTCTCAGCTTTTGCGGAGCTTCAGGTCCACCTTCAAAAATGATCTCACGGTTGGCAGGCAAGTTCGTGTCATCGGTTCCTGAAACAACGCCAAAGTGGTAACGACTCATCGTGAAGGGAAATGTGGAAAGGCCGTTCCCATCGATGCAGATGTAGTAAGCCCAGGTGCCTTCGGGGAATTCCGGCGTCACGGCCCAGCGGACGTTGTATTCGTTTAAGTCAAAGTCAGTGGTTGGGATGAAATCTCGGGTAGCGGCGATATTTTCATCGTAAAGAGTGAGTCCGGTGAGATCGCCTTTATAAGCATGATCTTCGATGTAGTGCCCAAGAACAAAGGTCTCGCCTCCAGCAGTAGAATTGACATTGGGACCATATTGCGTGGCGGCATTGAGAGGGTTTGTGCGGACGCCGGGTTCATTGCGAGTGACCCACTCTGGAATGCTGGTGCGTCCATTGGCTGGAAGGTTTGCGGAGCCGTTACTGCCATCGCGGAGTTGGTATCCGGTAATCATGCGGCGGACGGGGCTATCGGGATCAAGCGGTTTCGAGTAAGCGTAAGGTCCGTAGATCGGGAAGCCGTCAAAATTCCAACCAAGGATGGGCGAGTGTTTTCCGTTGGGGGCCTCGGTGTAAGTGTTGGTGGTGACATCGTAGTCCAAAGAATCTCCCATCAAGTGGCGGAGGCCCTTCGGCTGCGCATGATGATGCAGGAGCTCGGAAAGAGGATGTGCATTCGAAACATCAAAGGTGGAAACCTCTGTGATGAAGGCGTTGCGATTCCAAATGCCATCGCCGGGACCGTCTTCACGGATTCCGCCGGGAGTGGCATCAAGGCCGACATCGTGTCGGAAGGAAAGCGCATCACGCGAGTCGAACATCGAGACGCCATCGACCAAGTAGCCGATGGGTCCTCCTCCGGTAATGGTGCGAGGAATGGTGTCGATGACAGGATTCATCGGAAAGCGAACGACACGGACGATGTTTCCCGGGTAGTTATTGAAGATTCCATTTCGGCCTCCAATCCAAGGGCCCATGACGTGGAACCCCAGACCGCTAGTGCGAATGAACAAGTTATTATTGTTTTTTGAGATTTCGTGAACGCCGGCGTAAGTTGGGGTCAACTGATCATTTCCGGTGGGGTGGTCCCAAGTGGTGACGGATTCATTCGTTGCCTCGGCATTGAGGTCGGTGTAAATCCGGGCGTATTGCCCCGAATACTCAGTGAACCATGAGGATTCGAGAGGGGTTGCGCTGGAAAATTGAGCGAGGAGAAGGGGGTAAATGAAGGCTCGTGTCATTGCTGGAAAACTATTGAACTCGCGAATTCTATGTGAGTTGCAAATTAGAGTGATCTTTCGAAGAGCGGATCGGGACATCCGGGAACGCGATGCTGATCAAGGTTGAGAAGGATTGTAAGGCATGCGGGAATTTTTCGTGAAGTGAACGAGTGGACAGGAGGGGAGGGAGATTTCAGTTTTATGAAATTTGAGGCGGGGAAGCGGCGACCCGTGACAAAAATCGCGGGGGAGTTGGACTGAAATGAAGTAATTTCGCCTTAAGTTTGGAACCTCGATGGCTCTTGAATCTATTAAAATTCAAATAATTAAGGACTTCTCTCCATCAAATATGCCTGACTTCTTTCTGTATGTAGAGACAGCAACCGTCTTCGAGTTCAAAAAGAACTGGGTGCCGGCCCCACCGTTCCGCCGTCGATATACTCAGCTTTTGATCGGATCTGCCGAAGATACTCCTCGCCCGTACTAATTTTTAGAGCCCAACGCAGCGCGTGCCGGACCCAGGATTTACTATCGAACCGAAAAGACGCGATACTTGGATTTCGCCAATAAAAAAGAACATCGGAATCCGCGCAGATCAACGAAAGATCATCCGGCACACGGACTCCATGAGTTCCCAAAAATTGTTCTACCGCTCCGAATAGATTGAACTCCTGGACAATCAAAGCCGTCGGCGGGGTAACCTTGAAGAGCGAGTCCAAACACTTGTAAAAATTCTCTTTCGAATTCTTCCAGAAAGGAAAGTGATAGTCCGAGACCTGGATCCCCCCTTCTTCCAAGGCCTTTAAATACGCCTGTTCTGGCAAACCTGGTTGCGGAAGCTTCCTTTGGGAACGAGCCAGAAGAACAATTCTTTGATGTCCACAAGCGAGTAGTTTCCGGGTAGCTTGCCTGTAAGCAGCCGCCTTACTGGGACCTGCTCCCGCGATTGACAAATTCGCCCAACGCCCAAAGAGGGCGAATGTTGGCAGTTTCTGATCCGCAAACCAAGATAACACCTCTTCCGATCCTGCTAAAACTAACCAAGCATCGGCATTCGTCTCCCCAACAAGTGAGGCTACTCGTTTCACGTCCATCCCCAGTTCGCTCAAAGAAGCCGATAGAATGAAGGGGGTAAAACCGGCCTCATTCAGGCCAAAAAGAATTTCAGACATATAGCCCAGCTTCCGGTCATCATGCTCGAAAAGGAGAATTCCTATTTTGAGAGATTGCTTAAAAGCCTTCCTTGGCATCTCAATCTTTTTCCTTCGACGGGGTCCCCGACCGACAAGGATGCCCTCCTTCTCCAGAATGCTTACAGCGCCTTCAATCGTCTTATGGTTCGCACCGAGCTCCAAAGTCAACTGCTTGATCCCTGGCATCAGGCCAGTCCACCGCCCCTGTCTCAGCTCCCTTCGCAAGTAATTCGCAGCTTGCTCGGCCGCATTCAGAATTTCTAAGGTTTGCACGTCCGAATTTTACCCCCCAAAGGGGGTTAGAAGTCAATGTCAGTTACGCTCGCTTACTGATTTTTTGTATCCACCCTCCTGAGAAAGGTCGAGAGAACTTTAAGCTTCTCAATTAATCGCGGCCATAGATTTCAAAAGTAACCGTTAATCATGAAAAAAACTGCAAAAACAATTATCACCGCCGCGGCCTCTCTCGTGGCCTGTGGTGCTTCGAACGCCGCCCTCGTAAGCCAATTTGGCATTCTGGACCTAAATGCCAACGGAGGAATCAACCCCAACACTGGTGCCGCTTGGGCAGACGGTGATCAATATCGCCTCGCATTTTATACGAACGACGGGACTCCAGCGACATCCAATGACCCTGCGTACTATGACAGTTTCGCTACTGCTCAGGCCCAGCAGAACGCGGCCCTCGCAGGCTCGTCGGGATGGACCGCACATCTTTACGTCAGCACAGACGGCTCCACAACCCAAGCGTTGTCCCCAATCAGCAGTCCTCGTGATCGTGCGGGAACTATGGATATTTCAGGTGGTGCAGCTATCGGTGGAGCAGGCGTGCCAGTCTATGCCATGGACGGAACGACCGCGATCGCTCGAAACAATGCTGATATCTACAATAACTGGAGTAATCCCTTTGCAAGCGACACAACGGTTCGCCTTACCACTGCCCAAACTGGAGGGCAAGCGGTTCACTACTCTCCATTTCTCAATCAGTTTGGGGAAGGTGACACTGGAGTTATCCACGGTACTGACTCTTGGACAGGCGGGAACTCAGGCGCCGTAAATCCTGCGGGCAATACCACTGATGACGTAAGAACAAGTCATGGCAACTCAAACGCAAACTCTGGAGGCCGCGTCTGGAATCGCTTCCAAAGAGACAACGTCGACTCCAAATCAGTCTACGCCATCTCCCCGGTGCTTACCGTAACAGATGGCGTTCCCGAGCCTTCCTCAGCCTTGCTCGGTGGATTTGGCTGCTTGTTCCTATTACGTCGTAGAAGAAAGTAAGCTCCCTCCTATAAATTCTATTTAAGATCAGAGCGGTGGTTTGGGAAAAGAACCCAAACCGCCGTTTTTTATCTTAGTCCCCATCTATAGCCCTCTCTTAGACCCCTCATCCACATGAAATTTTTCACTGCGACCAACAAAGCAGTATGCCTAGCGGCGCTTACCCTCGTCATTCTCTCTCCCGCCTCCGCACAGCTCGCCGGCCAATACGGGATTTTGGACGTGACCGCTAATGGCGGTATTAATCCCAATACAGGCGTTGCTTGGGCACAAGGTGACCAATACCGACTCGCCTTTCACACGGATGGCACGATTGATGCAACATCCAATGATCCAAGCGTCTACGATAATTTTGCAACGGCCCAAGCTAACCTGAGCTCTCTCGGCAACGGGTCCATTGCGTCTTCCACAGATTGGACTGCGATTTTGTATGTGTATACTGATGGCACCGTGGCCGCAGGAGTCTCCCCGGTCAGCAGCCCCCTTGACCGGTCCGGGACCGCCGATCAAGCTGGCGGTGCCAACCAAGGCGGGGCAGGGGTTCCGGTCTACGCCATGGATGGGACGTCCTGTATTGCTCGGAATAACGCGGACATTTACAATGGCTGGAGCAATCCGTTCGATGGTAATGCCACCCTCCGGCTTGCTTCAGGGAGCACTAACAATGACTCGGACGGCAACGAGGTCGTCGCATCGCAAAACGTAAATTTCTCGCCCTTCCTCGATCAATTTGGTCTTGGAGATACTGCAAATATCCATGGCCCGGACGTTTGGACAGGAGGGAACTCAAACGCAGTAAACCCCGCAGGCAATACCCTCGACGAATTGAGAACAAGCCATGGCAACACCAACGCAAATACCTCCGGACGTGTTTGGAATCGCTTCCAAAGAAACAACACCGACAGTAAGTCGGTTTACGCTCTCTCCGGACTTCTCACCGTTGGAACCGGATTTCCAGCGCTTCCTTTCGCCATTACTGACATCGCATATTCACCCGAAACCAACGAGGTTACTCTCACCTGGCCCAAGACCGGAGCATCTTCCTACATCGTCAAAATTTCCCCAGATCTGATCGATTGGGACTTGGATCTCGATGACGGTGTCACGGAAGCTCAGGATGAAAACCCGGCCGACGACACCCAGATCACCGTCACCTTCGAGCTATTCGTGGCCCCGACCGTAAAGAAATCCTTTTTCCGCGTGGAAGAACAATAGGTCGGATGCCGACCTGATTGCCGGGTGCGGACCTTTCGCGATCGTAATCATTCTCTTCCTCCGCCTGCGCAACGCAGATGTTCGAAGGCAGAGCCCGAATCCGCGTCACCCAGTAACTCCTCGGCCCCGGAAAACTCAAAAAATAAGTGGGAATATGCGAGGGATGTAAATGTTAATTCCTCTAAACCAAGATCAACGGGTGGTTGCCGACATGGTGTTAGGAGAATGGCCGGAGCCCAAGACGAGTCCGAGTATCAGCTTCGATTTCAGTGGTTATGAGCTGGATATGAAGGTGGTGGTGGAGTCGTCCAAAGGGGATAAGAATGGGCACCGGGATACCTTGATGAATCTTCTTACCAAACAGAGAGGAGAGGGACGCTGCGCTGTCCCTTCTTCTATACCTTTATCATCGTGCTCACGCACCCCTTTCTCGCTTACGCGATCGTGGTCCGTTCCCACTACCTCCCACATCCAATCCTTAGGTTTATCTTAAAGTTATTCCTAGTTGCCGTAATAGAGGGGAGGAGAGAGAAGCGTGGTGTGGGTGGACATCACAAGTCCGGCTGTAATCAAGTATGGAACGAGAGCAAGAACGCTGGGGCTCCTTGTTATTTGATCCCGATATATTTTTGTAACTGATCAAGCGAGGTCGTTTTGACTGGAACGACTTTCATCCTTTCACCTATTTTTGTGGCCAGAAAGTAAGGCTGGTTATTAGTCAAAGCGACAAACCTCTTAATGTTGGATTTGCTGAACGAAATCAGCCCTTCCACGCTTTCGTCCTTAACACCAATAAGCTCCTTGATCATCTCTTGATGTTCCCTAGTAAGCTTCTTCTCCTTGTTAGTTGTGTCCTGAATCAAAGAAAACTCGATTGTATGGCTCTCTTGGTCTTTGAACTGAACGTGAACTTCAAGGTCTTTGAGGGTGTATAAAAACGTCAAAGGTTCCTCATCCGATGTTTTGATCGGCTCCCCAAGAATCGTCTCACACACTTCGGGAGGTTGAGCAAGGATGGTGGTTTCACCCTCAGGAGTCCTAAGTTTATCTGGATGACATGCTTGAAGGATTAGGAGAGCCAAAAGTAGTAGTCCGGATGTTTTCATTAGATAGAATCTATTGAGCAAGTTCGGGCCAGAGGGAAGACTATATTAAAGCAGAATGTACCTTAATTCCAAGCGAGTCAGGCGGCGTGAGGGGACGTGGCCATAAGTCGTTTGGTTGTTTTGACTCGGCCTATCCGCTGCACGTGATCGAGAAATAACCAAGGATTCAGAAATAATTCGTCAAATTTCCGAATCTACGGCAGCAAAGGTGTGAAGACTCTCAATATATGGCTGATGAAGATCCCCAACATCCGAACGATCTGATGGACTCCCATGAGGTGTTTTTGCGGCTGTGGACGCATCATGAGCCGGAGCTGCGGGCCTTTGTGCGGTCGTGCTGTCCGCGCGCGCAGGAGGTCGACGAGGTGATGCAGGATGTGAGTATCGCGGCGTGGCGCAAGTTTTCTTCGTTGGAAGATCACGACGCGTTTGGAGCATGGGCTTGCATGATTGCGCGGTATGAGTTGCTCATGACCCGACGACGTTTCGCGCGGGATCGTCTGGTCTTGTCGGAGGATATCGTCAAGTTACTCGCGGACGAGGCGGCGGATGAGCTGCCGATGCGCAACCGGCAGTTGGAGGCACTTGAGGGATGCATTCAGCGATTGCCGAAAGAGCGCCGGGAATTGGCGCTGGTAGCGTATGGGCGGGATCAGTCGATTCGCGAAATGGCAGCCCAACTTGGACGGAGCGAGGGTTCGCTTTATCAACTCCTCGCGAGGATTCGGAAGGAATTGCAAGGTTGCATTGAACGAACGATCAACCAGACATCATGACAGGGGACGAGGAAAAGTTACTCCATCGTTATTTGGATGGCGCGATTTCATCTGAGGAGTTTGCTCCTCTGGAGGAACTGCTTCGAACCGACACCGAGGCGCGCAGATCTCTGCGAACATTGGCTACGATTGATTCGAAGTGGCAGCAGCTCGCCGCGGATGAAGAATTCCTGACCGACTCCGTTGAGCCCGATATTCCCTCGATCAAGCGGTTTTGGCCAATGGCAGCGGGCATCGTGGCCTTGGTGGTGCTTGGGCTCTTTCTCTTCGTGGATTGGAATCCGCGCGAATCGAAA
>JBDNAG010000200.1:0-2549 GCA_039768565.1 Akkermansiaceae bacterium
ATATCCCGATCGGACTCGTTGGCACAAACTGGGGAGGAACCCGCATCGAGCCCTGGACGCCACCTGTTGGTTTCAAATCAGTTCCGAACCTAAAAGACTACGTCGAAAATCTTGAGACAGTCGCCAAGGCCCGCACCGAGGGGAAAAAAGCAAAACCCAAGGGCGGAGCAGTACAAATCTACAATGGAATGGTCCACGCGCTTACGCCTCTTAGCGCACGCGGTGCCATCTGGTATCAAGGTGAATCCAACGCCGGTGATGGACTCCGTTACGACCACCTCAAGGAAGGCCTTGTAAAAGGATGGCGTTCGGTTTTCGACAATGAAGATCTGTCGTTCTACTGGGTTCAACTTGCCAACTTCCGCAACCCAGAAGACAAGCCCGAAGGCGGTGGCTGGGGCCCCGTTCGGGAAGGACAGCGTCGCGCTCTGCGCCTGCCCAAAACCGGAATGGCAGTCATTATCGACATCGGAAACGCTAAAGACATTCACCCTAAAAACAAGCAAGACGTTGGCAAGCGCCTTGCACTTTGGGCCCTCGCAAAAGATTACGGCAAAGACGTCGTTCCCTCCGGACCACTTTACAAATCGATGAAGAAAGACGGTTCGAAGATCAGAGTTTCTTTTGACCATGTCGGCTCAGGACTCATGACCGGCGAGAAGAAAGGACTCGATCCCGTGAAGGAAACCAAAGGCGCAGAATTGGCCCGCTTCTCCATTCAGGACAAGGCCGGAAAATGGCACTGGGCCAAGGCCAAAATTGACGGCAAGGACATTGTCGTCTGGCACGCTGAGGTCAAAGACCCTCAGCACGTTCGCTTCGGCTACGAGTCCAATCCCGTTGGCATCAACCTATACAACAAGGAAGGCCTTCCTGCGTCTCCCTTCACGACAGATTGAGTAAAAGAATGGCAACGGAGGAAGCTGAACAAATCAGCCGGAAACTGGAGAAGGCGAACGAACTCCGCCTGAGTGGCAACCCGATCAAGGCTGTCACTCTTCTCCAGAATGCCCGGAAACGTTGGCCGAAGAATGCCAATATTCTTACCGATCTTGCCACTTGTTACGCTTGTATCCCGGAATTTAAGAAGGCCGAAAAGTGTCTACATCAACTTCTGGAGCGCTTCCCAAAGAACAAAGAGGTGCTTCTTTTTGCGGCGGAGTTGCAGAGCTCGATGCGACAGCTCAACACCTCTCTGGCGACTTATGAGCAAGCGACAAAACTGCATCCCGATTCCGCGCCAGCGTGGATGAAGGCCGCGGAGATTCACGAGCGACAGAACCGCCTCGAGGATTCCCGGGAGTGTCTGGAACGAGCTCTTCAGCTCGACCCGAAATCGGAAATGGCACGATTTCAGGAAGCCGTGCTTTTAACTCGCGAAAAGCGGTTCGAGGAAGCGTCGCAATCCTTGTGCGATCTTTTACAAAGTGGACTCAATGACCGGGAAGTTCACTGGAAAGCAGGTCACCAATTGGCCATGGTGATGGATAAGATGGGCGAATTTGAGAGCGCCGCCCAGGTGTGGCTGGCCTCAAAGGAAGGGATGGAGGCCAACTACGCGCCTGAAATCAAGAAGGCCAGAGAGGAATTTGAGAAGAAGGCTTCCCTAATCCGCAAACTCACCACAGAGCTAACCTCGGCCCGACTCGAGTCATGGAAGGCCCAAGGAGCAGGATCACTGCAACCCCGGATTTTGGCAGGGCACCCGAGAAGTGGCACGACCTTGCTAGAGACTATGTTGGACCGCCACAGCATGCTGGTAAGCTTGGAGGAAACCACCTGCATGGAGAATGAGATCTTCCACGCGGTGTTTGGAAGCCATGCCGCGGAAACAGAATTATTTGATGCACGGTTTCTTGACCGACTCTCTTCCTTCACCTTTCGCCAAGCTGGCAAGCATTACCAAAAATCAGCCCGTCAATTTCTAGGTAAGCAAAGTGAAGATGTCACGCTACTGGATAAGAACCCGATGCTCACTCATTTTCTCGGAGTGGCGCTACGCTTTTTTCCTGAGCTGAAATCATTGGTAATGATCCGTGATCCGAGAGATGTCTGCCTGAGCTGCTTCCAACAAGGAGTGGGAGTAGTCACTACCAATGTCCCGTGGCTGAGAGTTGAAGATACCATGAAAGCCTACCGGGACATTATGGGGGTTTGGATCAAGGTCCGGGATCTTATTCCGGAGCAGGGACTCGAAGTCCGCTACGAAGACTTGGTGAAGAACCCTGAAACCGAGGCGAGGAAGGCAGTGGAGTTTTTGGGACTTTCCTGGGAGGAGCAAACGCTGGAACCTCAGCAAGAAGGGCGCACGATATTTTCGCCAACCTATGCCGACGCCGCCAAGCCAGTTTATCAATCTGCGGTGAGACGCTGGGATAACTATGAGAATATTCTGGGGCCACATCTACCTCTTCTCCATGACGCCATGCGAGAGTTCGGTTATTCCTAAGAAGTCACTAAGCCCAATGGTGACGCCGGGCATATCGAGTTAATGAACATCAGTATCACACTGACCCCCGACCTCACCTACGGTGACAAGGATCCTTGGC
>JBDNAG010000201.1:0-11173 GCA_039768565.1 Akkermansiaceae bacterium
AAGGGCTTATGAAATTGCATAAGAAAAAATCACCTATCCTTGTTCAAAACAGGAGTCTCACGGTTTTTCGTTTCACTATCGACTTCATATTGCACAACTACTGCAATGGCGTTCCAGACAGGTGAGTTTTGGTCTGAGTCGGAGAGGGTTGCTAGGGGGAGTTTCCCTTGATCATTGGGGAAACGGTAAAAAATCTAAAATTTGACATTAGGTGATTTTTTCCGCGATGGAGCGAAAAATCCGTCACTTGATGATGAAATTCACTCCATCACTTACCCTCGTCTCTGCCTCCTGCCTACACGGCAGTTACAGCTATCTTGCTTCGTCGGTGCACTCCATCTTAAACCTGAAACAAAGAAGATCTTTCCAAGCTAAAGAGACGCCGGGCGAAATGGGGGCAAAATTCACCTTCTTCGTTCCGGCCGTCTTGCGGGGCGGGAGTTCGGGTTGTATGCTCCATTCTTGGTTGGGAGTTGAGCTCTGGTTTCCTTAAGGCGGGTGTCCATGGCGGCGACGAGCTTCTTAAAAATTTCTGGATGCTTTGCCGAGAGATCGGTCGATTCGCCAATATCCTTTTTTAGATCGAAGAGGGTGTCTTTTCCGCTTTCCCAATCGCGGTAAAGTTTCCAATTGTTTAGGATGATTGCGGTTTGTGGTTTTTGAACACCGCGGCCGTAGTGCGGGTAGTGGAAGAGAAGAGGCTTTCGCCGTTTAAATTTTGTGGATCTACCGGTGAGAAGAGCAGTGAGATTTTCACTTTCGGCGGAAGAGGCTTCTGCTCCAGCCCAAGCGGTGAAGGTTGCGAAGAGATCGGTTCCGCTGACGGGAGTGTCGCAGTAGCCGGGCTCGATGCCGGGGCCGGTGACGATGAAAGGGATACGAATACCGCCTTCACGGACTGTGCCTTTTCCTGCGTTGAGGGGGAGGTTATTTTGGCGGCGCCGGTTTCCTTGGGCGCCATTATCAGACATGAAGACGAGGTAGGTGTGGTTGGCGATACCGAGCTTTTTGATGGCGTCCTGAATTTGGAGCAGGCTGGCATCGAGGTCCCAGGTCATACCCGCGTAGGAAGAGTCATCGTGAAGTTTGCCAGCGGGTGTAGTGGCAAATTTTTTGATGCTGATAGGTTTGCTTTGAATGGGAGCGTGAACAGCGTAGTGCGAGAGTTGGAGGTAAAAGGGATTCTCGGCTTTGACGTTTTTTTCCATGAAGGCGATTCCGCGTTTGGTGAGGGAGACAATGGATTTGGGGTCTTCATCAGTGCCTCTGCTCTCGTTGAGCGTGGTTCCGTCATGGAGATCGAAGCCGTGGTCTCCGGCATCGCCATGGCGGCCAATGTGCCACTTTCCAAGGAGGGCGGTGGCGTAGCCCGCGGACTTAAGAGTGGTGCCGATGGTGGGGAGGTCGCTCGAGAGTTGGGTGGAGGATCTGGGAGAGAGTAGTTTGCGGCTGGAATCAGGCCGGCCACCGGGGGCTGTGATGTGGAGTTTAGCGGGAGTGAGGCCAGTGAGGACGCCTGCGCGGCTCGGAGTGCACATTGGGCCTGGTGAGTAGGCTTGTGAAAAGACGATGCCGCGGGCTGCCAGCTTTTGGAGATTTGGAGTCTGGTAAAAATCGCTTTTTGAAGCGGGGTCGCCCTTGATCATCTCGACCGAGGTGCCGGTCCATCCCATGTCATCAGCGTAGATGAAGATGATATTGGGGGCTTGTCCGGCGACTGTGAGTCTGGCGCCCACAATGGTTATCAGGATCAGTGCGAAGTGTGTAAAAAGCGTTCTTCTTTGCATGGATATCTGATGAAACTCTGATTTCCGGTATAAGTTGTGTAGTTTCAAGTGAGGAGAGATTGGTTTGGGAAATACCGATATTGGGGAGCATAGCTTCGGGGGAGATAACACAGGAGTGCGACCAATCCATTCCAACCTAGGATCGAGCCCCTAAGAACTAGGGATCAAAATAGTGAGGAATACAAATCCAAGGGAAATCGGATCACTCTAGATGCACGATTTGTCTTTTAGACCCTGTCTTCTCTGATTTCCGAAGCCAGCTAACTTAAGAGAGCCCGCCGTTCGTTATCGCTCAAGGTGGGTTCTTCAAGGATAGGTTTACTCCTGCAGGGTGGGGAGAAGAGAGGCCTGCTTTTCCGCTTGCAAGGCTTCAGGAACGTAGAATCCATACCATTTTGAGGATTCGTATTGAGTCTTCTTACCTAGATTGCATAGCTTAGGCATAGAATCTCATGAAGCCCTTATCTCATACCCTGCTTAGCTTATCACTCTCGCTAGTCGCGTTTGCTGCTCCCAATTGGTCCACTCAACGTGGCCCTCATGCAAACGGCACTGCGGCAGAGGGGATGAACTTGCCTGCCAAGTTCTCAGCTACTGAGAATGTCGTTTGGAAAGCGGAGCTTCCGGGCAGCTCGGCGGCTACGCCAATTGTATGGGGAGACCATGTTTTTGTCACTGCGGCTGATCATCAGAAGAAGGAGTTGCACGCGATCTGTCTTGATGCTTCCACCGGCAAGCCCCGTTGGTCAAAAGTGGTCTCAAAGGGAAAGGTGCATCTGGATGACCGTAGTGACTTCGCCACACCCTCGCCGGTCACCGACGGCAAGCGAGTCGCCTTCTTCTTCGGTAACGGGGACCTGATCGTCTACTCAATGGATGGGAAGGAAGAGTGGCGCAAAAATCTCATTGAGAAAGGTGCTAATTACTTTGCGTTTCAATGGACTTTCTCCACGAGCCCCATCCTCTCGGGCGACAATCTCATCATGCAGGTTTTACAACGTGATGTTTCGTTTAACTACGGCGGGGTCTCACGCGGTCCTGAGGGAGCGACAAAGATTCCATCCTACCTTGTGGCCTTTGATTTTGAGACCGGCAAGCAGCGATGGAAGGTGGATCGTCCGGCCAAGGCGGTGGCTGAGTCACTCGAAGCCTTTACCACTCCGGTTCTAAGTCAGACCGCCGATGAAGGCGGAGACCAGCAGCTTCTTGTGGCTGGCGGCGATGCTCTCACCGGTCACGATCCAGCCAACGGCAAGGAGCTTTGGCGCTGGGAGACATGGAACCCACAAAAAATTGGACACTGGCGCCTAGTTCCGTCTCCAGTTGCAGGGAGTGGTGTCGCTTTAGCATGTGCGCCCAAAAAGAGCCCGGTCTATGCTGTTGACATGAAGACCGGCAAGCTGTTGTGGAAGAGCAAGGATCCCGAAGTGTCTTCCGATGTTTGCACTCCGCTTTACCACGATGGCTATTTCTACGTCCTCAATGGGGAGTATAAGGATAAACGAATTTCCTGTATTGAACCCAAAAATGGTAATGTTCTCTGGACTGGCACGATTGGAACACGAGCCAAAATCGAAGCGTCACCAACTCTTGGTGATGGAAAGATCTACTTTCAGGACCATAACGGAAAGGTGTTTGTGGTGGCAGCGGATCCCAAGAAGTTTACCCTCCTGCACCAAGTCGAGTTTGGTGATCGCACCGTGCGCGATCAACGTTGCAGTCTTGCCTTGGCAAACAACCAGGTTTTTCTCAGGAGCCAGAAGACACTTTACTGCCTTGGTAAATAGTTGTCTGACTGCTAGAGATTTTCCTTTGGAGGAAAGGTCGCGGAAATCCGAGTTTGGCGGAATACATGGGGGAAAAAGGGGGTGATCGTGAGAAGGCTACGTGAAACAATTTGCGGAGGTGAATCGTGCAATTGTCGAGCGGTCTGTAATCGCCGGGTTACCAGAAGTTTTTCCTTCCCAAGTATCGCGCGAGATAGACCAGACCCAACATGATTGGAATTTCCCAAAAGAGTCCCATCGTTGTGCCCAAGGCCGCTACTGATCCGACTCCGTAAGCTGCGATGGCAGTGGCAATGGCGATTTCGAAATGGCTTGATGAGCCGATGATCACGGTGATTGCGGCCTCCCGATATTTCAGACGCAAGAGTTTGGTCATCGCGATATTGATACCTACCACTATCACGAATCCCAACAACAGGGGGATGGAAATCAAGAGCAAGTACTCGGGACTTCCGAGGATGGTGTTTCCATTCAGGGCGAAAAGTACGATTAGTGTTGTGAGGAGAGAGATAATTGAAATTTTGCCGAGAGCGGGACGATAGGCTTCGTTGAACCAGGTTTCCCCTTTCATTGGGATCACGATTTTTCGCGTAAGCAATCCCGCCAAAATGGGCAGACCGATAAAGACCAAAATAGAGATCGCTAATCCCCAACGATCGATTTCAATATTCTGAATTCCCGTTAGAAGTGCGACCAATGGGGCATAAAAAATCATAATGGTGATCGTATTGAGGCTGGTATTCACCACGTTCTGTTCTTGATTCCCATCGGCCATCGATCCCCAGACCAGGACCATGGCAGTACAGGGGCTCGCGCTGAGTAAAATCACGGCCACAAATAGTTCATCGTGATCGGAGAGAAACATCTTGGCCAAAACAAATCCCACCAAAGGGGCAATAATCCAATTGGAGAAAAAAGTGAGTAGGATTGGCTTGGGGTTATCCTTCAGCTTTCCCAGCTCCGAGCCCTTTAGATTCAAGACAGCGGGATACATCATGAAGAAGAGGCAGATTCCGATTGGGATGGAGATGCCACGGATGGCAAGAGCTTCAATCCTTTCACCCATGGTGGTGTAGAGAGAAAGAAGAACGCCAATGACCATGCAAAGCGGGATCCAAAGAATGAGATATTTTTCAAAACCGCCCAGAGATTGTTTTTTTTCGGTGGAGCTCATTTTTCAGAATCTATGGTTGAGGCGAACGATTGTGAGGGGGCGGTCATGGATGACAGAGAGTATTAACAAGGCACTGGTCAAGTTGTCGGGGCGACTCATTCCGGGTCTATGGAAGAGTATTTAGCAAGGTGGGTTTATCACGATACTTTCGCTCACTTTGTCTTTGATGGGATCGTGATTTTTCCCAGTTCATGGGTTGTCTTATCCCGATCGAGATATTGGACAGTGTAGGTTCCCGCAGGATATTTCGACAGATGGATGGGTTTGCAGGTGGCGGACAGTCCCTTTTCGACGACACTAGTGACTACGGTGAGTTGGATGGTTTTACCAACTTGTTTGTGAACCACCTTCCTCACTACAATGCCCGAATTAATCACCCGGGGTTCGATGGTCACCTTTTTGGTTCCTGAAACATTACAATCAACGATGAGTTTGTTCTCCTTGAGGGAAACTTTCATCCCACCAACTGATTGAATAAAGGCCCAGTCGCGTGATTCCTTGGTCAGAAATCCGACGAGTCCGGAATGGGCAATTGCCGCGGTTAGGAGGAGGATCGCGGTAGTTAGGTATTTCATGCTGGGAGACGGTAGGAGTCGTTAATTGACAAAATTAATCTTAACCGTTCGAACGATTATGGTTCTTTTGCGCATGGAAAAGGAAAATCTCGTACTACTAGGAATTTGCTTTTGGCGGGAGGGCCTTGAAGCCGCCTTTGGACCGGAGCAGAGGGGGTGAAAGGGGGGGTGCGGGGGAAAGAGGGGCTGAGATAGTGGATTGGTTTAGCGGTTGTGGGGATTTCGGCAGGAAAAGTCCCTGATCCATGCCATCTTTTACGGTGTGAGAGGAGCTTAGGAAGCTACGAAAGTCAGGAAGGACGAGAGGTTGTGGTGAGCGATTTTGAATCGACTGATTGGAATCGTCCAAAAGTGGGAGCTCTTGGCTACGCTAAGATCTCTTTCACGACTTTCCCGTGGACGTCGGTGAGGCGGAAGTCCCTGCCCTGGAAGCGGTAGGTGAGTTGTTCGTGGTCGAAGCCTAAGAGATGGAGGAGGGTGGCGTGGAGGTCGTGAACGTGGACTTTGCCGTCAACGACGCCGAAGCCGAGTTCGTCGCTTTGGCCGTGGATGTAGCCTTTCTTTAATCCGGCTCCGGCCATCCACATGGTGAAAGCCTCGATGTGGTGATCGCGGCCAACCGTCTTGCGGTTTTCGCCCATCGGAGTGCGACCAAATTCACCGCCCCAGATGACGAGGGTGTCTTCTAACATTCCGCGTTCCTTGAGGTCGAGGACGAGGGCGGCGCTTGCTTGATCGACGTCTTTGCAGACTTTTTCGAAGTCCTTGTTGAGGTTTTCACCAGGGCCACCGTGGCTATCCCAGTTGGTGTGATAGAGTTGAACGAAACGCGAGCCGCGTTCGACGAGGCGGCGGGCAAGGAGGCAGTTCGAAGCGAAGGATGATTCACCGGGTTTGATGCCGTAGCTTTCGAGGGTGCTCTTCCTTTCGCTTTTGAGATCCATGAGCTCGGGAGCGCTGGTCTGCATGCGATAAGCCATTTCGTAGGCGTTGAGGCGGGTCAGGATTTCGGGGTCACCGGTCTCGTTGAGGCGGGCACGGTTGAGGGCGCCGACGGTGTCATAAAAACTACGCTCACGTTCGCGGGTAATGCCTTTGGGACTACGAAGGTGGAGGATGGGATCGCCTTTACCACGAAAGGGGACGCCTTGGAAAGAGGTGGGAAGGAAGCCGCTGGCCCAGAGGGAATTTCCAGCGCGTGGTCCACGTGGTCCGCTTTGCAGGACGACGAAGCCGGGGAGGTTTTCCGATTCACTACCGAGTCCATAGGTGATCCAAGAACCCATGCTGGGTCGGCCCGGGGCTTGGAATCCGGTGTTCATGAAAAGCTTGGCGGGGCCGTGGTTGAAGACGTCGGTGGTCATACCGCGAAGCCAAACGACTTCGTCGACGATTTTTCGGTGGTGTGGAAAGAGTTCGCTGAGGGACATGCCGCACTCTCCATAGCGTGCGAACTTTCGCTGGCTGCCGAGGAGGGTTTCGTTGCCTTTGAGGAAGGCGAAGCGCTTACCTTCCATAAGGCTTTTGGGGGGAGTCTTACCGTGGTATTCGCGGAGCTTGGGTTTGTCTTCGAAGAGATCGAGTTGGCTCGGCGCGCCGGCCATGTGGAGGAAGATGACCTTCTTGGCTTTTGCGGGAAGAGGCGGCTTGCGGGCACTCATCGGGTTGGCAGGGTCGATGATCGGGAGTTGTCCGGCTTGAAGTTGTCCCATCATGGAATTAATGGCAATTGTGCCGAGGCCGATACCACAGTCGCGGAAGAAGTGACGGCGGGTGCGCTCGGCGAGCCAGCATTGTTCGAAGTCGTTCATAAGTTACTCCCGGGTGATAAAGTTGTCGGTATTGAGAAGTGCGCGAGCGAGGCCAACGAGTGCGGCGGCTTCGGCAGGTGGGGCTTGTGAAGAAAGGAGATCGTCGGAAAGGAGGGCGCGCGCGGCCTCTTCATCTTTGGAGAAATCAGCAACTTGCTGACGAACGTAGCTGGAGAGAATGGAGAGTTCTTCAACGCTGGGTTCGCGGCAGAGGGAGAGTTGGAAAGCGTGACGGATTTTGGGTTCAAGTAATCCGGGTGAGTCACTAAGAAGCCGGAAGGCAAAGCCTTGCGCGATTTCAAGGAAGGCGGGATCATTCGCAATGGTAAGAGCCTGAAGAGGAGTGTTGGATCGAACACGGTGGGTGCAGACGGTTTGGAAGTCGGGGGCATCGAAAGTTGAGAGAAGAGGATAGGGCGCGCTGCGATAGAAGAAGGTATACATGGCGCGGCGGTAGCGATCGGGACCGGTGCTCGTACGCCAATTCTTGCGGCTTTGGGTGAAGGAATAAATGCCATCGGGTTGAGGCGGGTAGACCCCGGGGCCTCCAATTACCGGGGCAAAGAGCCCGCTGGCGCTGAGCGCAGCGTCGCGGATAATTTCGGCATCAAGACGAAGGCGGCTTTGGCGGGCGAGGAGCAGATTGCGAGGATCGAGATCGGCCAGATCAGGGCGCGACTTGGATGAGCGACGATAGGTTTCGCTGGTCACGATGAGGCGGTGGATTTTTTTCATCGACCAGCCGTCTTCGATGAAGCGGTGGCCGAGGTAGTCGAGGAGTTCGGGGTGGGAGGGAGGAGACCCCTGGGTGCCAAAATCTTCTTCGGTTTCAACGAGGCCGCGTCCGAAGTAACGCATCCAGGTGCGGTTGACGGTGACGCGGGGAGTGAGCGGGTTAGCGGGGTCGATGAGCCACTTGGCGAGGTCGAGTCGGTTGTGTCGGGTTGAAGACTCCGGGAGGGAGGGTTTGACCATAGAAAGGACGCCGGGAGCGAGTTCACCAGCTTCCTTATCGGGGCGGGTGAAGTCTCCGCGGGTTAGAATGTAGGTGGAACGGGGCTTGGATAGTTCCTTCATCACCATGAGTTTTCCGGTGCGTGGTTTGACTGTGTCGGGTTCTTTGCCTTTCGGAATGGAAGGGGCGCTTGCGGAGAGATCGAGGGCGAAACGTCCGACGAGATAGTTGTCGTGGAGGCCGTGTTCCATGCGGACGGTGAGCGGCTTGCCGTTGGCTACGATGGGCTTATCGAAGAGGACGATGACTTCGTGTTCGGCGTTCATTTTGGCATTTTGGCCTCGGCCGACGTTGATGGCCCAGCCGGTTTTCCTGTCGCGGTCGATGAGGTGGGAGGCAGGATAGTCCGGTTGCTCGTGATCGGCGAAGGCGGCTTTAAGACGAAGGGGTTTTCCGTCTAGGATGACGCTCAGATTTGTGAGGACGAAGTTGCCATTGCTAGCGGTGCCGGGTCCTTTCTTGGGGAGGGATTTGTCGGGGAGGGTGCGAATTCGGAGCGCAGCGACGGTTTTAAGCTTGGTAGAAATTTTGAGATCGTAGGCTTCTTTTTTCTTGGCGGATTTATCGACGAGGAGGGAATTGTCAGGGAGACGTTTTAAAGCCGCCCCGGTGGAAGTGCGATGGTGCTCGTAACGAACGGGAAGCCATTTGGCGACTTGCGTTGCATCAGGCTTTGATGGAGCGATAGGCTTGGGGCCGTTATTGAGAATTTCGAATTGTTTAACTTCGACTGTGGGGCCGGTGCCATTGGCGTCTTCGGTGTTGTTGAAGAAGGAGAACATTTCGTAATACTCGCGGTGAGTGATGGGGTCGAACTTATGGGTGTGACATTGGGCGCAACCGACGGTGAGGCCTAGCCAGACTGCGCTGGTGGTATTGACACGGTCGATGACGGACTCAATACGGAACTGTTCGCGATCGGATCCGCCCTCCTGGTTGATAAGAGTATTGCGGTGAAAGGCTGAAGCAATGAGTTGGGACTTGGTTCGGTCGGGAAGGAGGTCGCCGGCAAGTTGCTCGATGGTGAATTGGTCGAAGGCGAGGTCGTCGTTGAGAGCCTTGATGACCCAGTCACGGTAGGGCCACATATCGCGGCCGCCATCGACGGAGTAACCGTGAGAGTCGGCGTAGCGGGCCTGGTCTAGCCAATGGCGTCCCCAGCGTTCGCCATAATGCGGGCTGGCAAGGAGGCGGTCGACGAGCTTGATCCAGGCGTCGGGGTCCTTATTGTTTACGAAAGCTTCCGTTTCCTCAGGAGTGGGAAGGAGTCCGGTAAGGTCGAGGGAGATTCGACGAATGAGAGTTGAGCGATCGGCGGTGGGCGAAGGGGTAACTTCGAGCTTGGAAAGTGACGCGTTGACGAAGTAGTCGATGGGATGGCCCTTCCATGAAGAAGGCGGGTTAGCTTTGGCAATAGGCTCGAAGGCCCAGTGTCCTTGATAAGGGGCGCCTTGCTCGATCCAGCGGCGGAGAAGGGCGATCTCTGCCTCGGTGAGACTTTCCTTTTTGGCATGCGGTGGTGGCATGGCCTCATCACCAGTGGCTTCCGTGACACGGTAGATTATTTCGCTGTCGTCAGGTTTACCGGGAACGATAGCAAAGAAGCCATCGTGGTCTTCAAGCGCGCCTTCACGGGTGTCGAGGCGGAGCCCGCCCTCACGTGTTTTTTCGTCGGGTCCATGACAGAAGAAACACTTGTTGGAAAGGATGGGTCGGATGTCTTGGTTGAAACTAATTTCCTGAGCGGAGATGAGTGACGTCAGAGCGAGAAAGAAAAGAATGATGACGCGCGCCATGTTGATGGCATTTTAAGCGACGATTGGAACTTGAGCAATGAGCAAGACGGGTGTTTCTGAATGTAATAGCGGGTCATCAGGCAATTGGACGATGGGGGAAATCGGTGGAGTCAGGATTTGCGATACACACTTTTGTTCAATAAGATGAAGGTTTAAATTATGAAGAACCGCCGAACGACGATGAGCCCGGTCGTAAATGGAATAACTCTGCCATTCCTGCCCATTTTAAAAAATTGGTTCCGTCTCCGCATGTTGATTTGCCGGGCCTCAGTCCTGCTCAATGAATTAATCTTTCGTGGCTAGCCTGAAAATCACGTCCAGTAGGGTCCTGAAAAAGGCGAAGATCAAACTCCGGGGCTACGGCGTAGAGGTGATCAAAAATATCCGCTTGGATGTTCTCGTAAATACCCCATTCTTTTATAGAACTGAAACAGTAGAGTTCAATAGGGATGCCGCGCCCTTTTGATTCCAATTGACGGACGAGCAGGGTCATCTTCCCGTTGATGTTTGGATGAGCCTTTAGGTAGGCTTCGATATAGGCACGAAAAGTCCCGATGTTGGTGAGGCTCCGGCGGTTGACTTGATTGTTCGAGAGAGATTCGTTGAGTTTTGAATTAGATTGCCGAATCTCCTCGTCCTTGACCTTAAGATATTCAGAGATGTGTTCGATCTTCCGAAATCGCTCGAGCATTTCGTTGTCGCAAAGCCGGATGGAACCGGAATCAATGAGCAGGCTTCGTTTAATACGGCGTCCGTCGCTTTCGGTCATGCCTCGCCAGTTTTTGAAGGAATCGCTGATTAAGGCGTGAGTGGGAACAGTAGTGACTGTCTTATCCCAGTTTCGCACCTTGACGGTGGTGAGCCCGATGAGTTCTACGGATCCATCGGCCTGATAGCTGGGCATTTCCAGCCAGTCGCCTTGAGAAAGCATGCGGTTGGTGGCGAGTTGGATTCCGGCAATGAATCCAAGAATGACATCCTTAAAGACAAGCATTAGAACAGAGGCGAAAACTCCGAGGCCTCCGAGGAGAACGAGGGGTGATTTGCCGAGAATGATGGCGAGAGAAAGGATAATTGTGACGAGAGCCGCCAGTAATTTGGCGACTTGAGCGAAGGTCGTTAGGTTGGTTTTACTTCCGGCAGGAGTTTTTGAGTAGATTGCTTGAAGGGCATTAACGATAGAATCGAAGACAAAGTAGCAGGACGCGATGATATAGAGGGATGAGGT
>JBDNAG010000202.1:0-35869 GCA_039768565.1 Akkermansiaceae bacterium
CTTCCCTTTCGTGAAAAACTGGCGGCTCATAGTCAGGATAAGTCATGTGCTTCCTGCCATAAACTCATGGATCCTCCAGGGTTTGCCCTTGAGGAATATGATGCCGTGGGCCGCTTTATCACGGGCGATGTCGATGCTGCTGGTGGTCTGCCCGATGGTCGGACCTTTACCGGAGTTGATCCTCTGGAAGAAGCTCTGCTCGAACGTCCCGACCTCTTTGCTCGAACGATCAGCGAAAAAATGTTAACTTACGCCCTTGGAAGAGGGGTGGAGTATTTCGATGCTCCCGCGCTTCGTGAGATTGTCAACAAGGCCGCTCCGGAGTATCGTCTATCCGAACTTATTTTAGGGATCACGCAAAGCGTTCCCTTCACCCATCGACAAAAGCCATGATCATCACCAAAAAAGCTCTTTCCCGCCGCACCGTTCTCCGTGGATTCGGATCCGCGGTCGCTCTGCCATTGCTCGATGCCATGGTCCCGGCGGCTACGGCGGCCAAATTGACAGCAGCGAAGCCAGTGAAACGTCTCGGTTTTGTCTTCATGCCAATGGGATGTGATCTCTCCCGGTGGAC
Organism: Akkermansiaceae bacterium; assembly: GCA_039768565.1. Classification (GTDB taxonomy): domain Bacteria; phylum Verrucomicrobiota; class Verrucomicrobiia; order Verrucomicrobiales; family Akkermansiaceae; genus SW10. Next base: position 575 of record JBDNAG010000202.1, read on the forward strand.
CCCGAAGAGCAAGGACTCCCTTGATGAGCTTTCACCTATCTTGAAGTCTCTCGGTTCGGTTCGGGATCATGTCAACATTCTCTCCAACCTGGAACTCCAGCCGGCTTATCCTGGAACTCATGCCACTTCCAATTCAGCCTTTTTGAGCGCAGCCCAAGCCCGGCAGACTGAAAGCGCGGACTACTTCCTTGGGACTACTGTGGATCAAATTGCGGCCCAACATATTGGGAAGGAAACCCAGTTGTCCTCGCTCGAGATGTCGATGGATCTCATGCAGACCGTTGGCCAGTGTGACAACGGGTATGCCTGTGTTTATCAGAATAATCTCTCTTGGTCTTCGCCGACGACTCCGCTTCCGGCCGAGGCCCATCCACGGCTGATCTTCGAAAGCCTTTTTGGTGAAGGTGGTAGCGCGAAAGAACGTCGCTCGGCACTGAAAAAGAAGGCAAGCCTTCTCGATTTCATGAACGACGATTTGCAAAGCTTGAAGCGTGAGCTTGGACCGGCGGATCGTTCGAAGATCGATGACTACTTGACATCGGTTCGCGAGATCGAGCGCCGCATTCAAAAAGCGGAAGCTGCAACGCGTGACGAGGCGCTTCCAGATTTGGACCGTCCTGATGGGGTTCCCGCATCCTATCGCGACCACGCTCGTCTCATGTTTGAACTTCAGATGCTTGCCTTCCAAGGCGACATCACCCGGATCACAACCTTCCAGTTAGCCCGTGAAACGAGTAACCGGGTTTATCCCGAAACGGGGGTCACCGATCCTCACCATCCGCTTTCCCACCACGGTAACGACGCTCGCAAGATCGAGCGTATGTCCAAGATCAATGCCTTCCATGTTTCGCTCTTTGCGGAGTTCCTTGAAAAGATGAAGACGACTTCCGATGGGAATGGTTCGCTCCTTGACAACTCGCTTTTCCTTTATGGCAGCGGCATGGGGAATCCGAATGTCCACGATCACCAAAATCTCCCCGTGATTGTCGCTGGCGGAGCAGCCGGCGGTGTGAAAGGGGGGCGTCATCTTCAATTCGACGAGCCGACGGCTCTTGCGAACCTGCACCTCACTCTCCTTGATCGAGCCGGAGTGAAGGTTGAAAAGTTTGGGGACAGCAACGGAATGATTTCGCTATGATGAGGAGTCGAAAGCTCCTGCTTTCGGCGGTAATGGCAATACCGAAAGCGGGAGCTTTTGGTTGTCTCTTGCTGGGGACTTTAAAAGCAAGTCCGCTGATTGAAGCCACTCATCAAAATAATCTCCTCAAAGTCGAAGCGTTGATTAAGGGAGGTGCTGCCGTCAACGAGGCCAATCGATACGGCGTGACCCCGCTTTCATTGGCATGTCAGAATGGCAATCCGGAAATGGTAGAGCAGCTGTTAAAGGCGGGAGCAGATGCCAACCTGACTTTGCCGGGCGATGAATCTCCCCTTCACACAGCAAGCCGGACCGGAAAGCTGGAGTGTGTGAAACTTCTTCTGAATGCCGGAGCCAAGCTCGATGCCCGCGAACATCGGGAGCAAACTCCACTGATGTGGGCCGCGGCTGATGGGCACGCTGAAGTCGTGCGATATTTGTTGGAGAAAGGAGCCGAATTCAAAAAGCCCCTCGCTTCCGGATATACGCCGCTGCTTTTTGCGGTCCGTCAGGGGCACTCCGACGTGGCCAAAGCCTTGATCGAAAAGGGAGCTGATGTGAATGAGGCAGCCAAGGTGAAGAAGGGGCGTAAACGAATGAGCGACGGGACCTCGGCTTTGATTCTTGCGGTAGAGAACGGTCATTTTGAATTGGCGTCCTACCTTCTGACGATGGGAGCAAACGCGAACGATCTCCGTTCTGGTTATGCTCCGCTTCATGTTTTGAGCTGGGTTCGTAAGTCCGTGAAGGGAGATGGCGACGACGGGCTTCCAACCCCGCAAGGTTCCGGTGATCTGACTAGTCTTGAGTTGGTCAAGATCCTCGTCAAACATGGAGCAGATCCAAATCTGAAACTTGGCGGTGGCGGCCCCCGGGGCACGGCCCGTGTTGATCGTAAGGAGGCGACTCCGTATCTGCTGGCTGCGCAAACTGCGGATCTTCCTTTTTTGAAGGTCCTTGAGGAAGTGGGAGCCGATCCTAGCTTGGCTAACCATTGTGGTACGACCCCTTTACTTGCAGCCGCTGGAATGGGGGTAACTGCGCCGGGTGAGGAGGCAGCCGATTTAAAATCAGCCTTGGAAGTGGTCAGGTACCTCGTAATGCAAGGGGCCGATATTAATGTAAAAGATGATCGGGGCGAAACTGTGATGCATGCTGCTGCTTACAAGAGTGCTCCGAAAATGATGGCTCTTCTTGATGAACTTGGGGCGGACATTAAAATGTGGCATCAAAAAAATAAGTCCGGTTGGACTCCTCTAAAAATTACCCAAGGATATCGGCCCGGAAATTTCCGGCCGATCGAGAAGAGCGAGCGAGCGCTCGTTGTCATTATGCGAAAGCGCGGTGTTGCTCCGGAGTAATCAGACGCCAATGTCTTCGTTCCAAAGCTCAGGTTTGTCGTCGATAAATTGTTTTATCATTTTGAAACACTCTTCGCTTTGAAGCACTTAAACTTCGACTCCGCGCGCCCGAAGGAGATCCTCTTCATCCATGAAGGTCCGGTACCGGTTTCGACTCCGTTGATGTATTGGGTTGCGGTTGAGTTGTCACCGTCCCAGACCAGAGTGAGATACTTCCAGTTTCCATCATCGGCAAGGAGACCGTCGGCAGAAACGATACCGGGACCGTTGACCCAAGCATCGAAGAGTTCATTCCCGTTGTTTTCGATAGAGAGTCCCCAGCTGTTCCATAAAGTAGTCGACGCCTGCTTCATGAAGGAGATAGGCGTGATCGCGTGAGCAGGCACGTGCCAGGACATGAAGGTGGGGGAAGTGTTTCCTGGCTAGGTGAGATGGTGGTTTGCGAATTCCCTGAGATGTGTCAGGCTCCGCCATGAGCGATAAAGCTGATCAAGAAATCACCCTCGAAGCTGGGACCCATTGGATGTGTACTTGCGGAAAGTCCGCTAATTTTCCTTTCTGTGACGGGTCACACAAGGGAAGTGGTATGGGCCCTGAGAAGCTTGAATTGAAGGAACCCGCGACGATTCCAGTGAAGCGTCCTTCGGCTGACGAGTAGAGACTTTCGGGATTTAGATAGAGCGCTGTTCCAGGGGACGTCCTCTCATCCCTGAATCCGGGGCGCAACCGGACGAAACTATTCCTTCTCGAAGGTAAAGAACAGAGGGCTGCCATCGATTTGAATATCGAGGTCAAAATTAGTTGAGATTTCGATACCCCCCTGATTTGGTCGCCTAGAAGAGAGGGGCATTTTTGAAGTGCCGACAAGTTTCCCCGGCCGATTGCGGAGTTTGATGGACCGTGGAGTGTCCTCACACCCGGGATGCCAGATGACCCAAATGAATCGATCTGGATTCTCTTCATCTTGATATTCCTGGATTCTAACTTTATCGGGTTCGTTTTTAACGATGCGGGTGAAACGGGAATTGCCGAGGGTCTTTTGAAGATGGGTAACGGCATGGAAGGAAGGTTTGGGTTGGAAGTTCCGGGTAAGGCCGGAGCTGGCATGGAGCTGAGCTTCATCGGAATCATTGAAGAAGTAGATGTAGGCCCGCTCGACTGGCATGGATGAAAAGACAAGGAGGGAGCGGACGAGCCACTGGGCCTGTTGTTTATCGGTTACGCCGACCCATTTGGAAAAGGTTCCCGATTCTAGTTGAGGCTTGGTAGAGCTGTCGTAGCCAAATTCGGTGATCCAAACGGGTTTTCCGGGCATGTGTTTGTCGCGCCAAGTGCAGAGTTTTTCAACATCTTTGATGTAGTTGGGAAGAGCTGGGTCTTCTGGAAAACTGCGTTTCCAGGTTGGCCAGTTTTCCAGTTGGGCATAGGTGTGAATGGTGAGGACATCAACGAGATCGGAAAACTCGTTGAGGCAGGAAACACTTTTTTCGTATTTGCCACTGGGGCCGATGGTGAGGTTGCAGGAAGCGATTTTAATTTCGGGATCTCCTTTGCGAACGCCTTGAGCCATTGACTGAAAAATTTGGCGATAGTGTTCGTCACTCCAGTGGCCGGGTTCATTGCCAATCTCGATCGACTGCACGAGCCTGCGCGTTCCAGACGGGCCGAATTCGCGGGCGAAGTTTTGGCCGTATCGTCGGGCATCGTTTTCGAGATCCTTCCAGTCGGCGGGTTGGATCCGATCGAACATCAGGCAGGCATTGGTGTTCCATCCTTCCTTTTGCCAGGAACGATAAACGGTGTCCCAATTGACCCGGTTTTTGGCAAAGGGAAAAGGAGCGGGTTCCGATGTGTTTTTATCCAGGTCCCACGAGATGGGATGATAGTCGCGGGCGAGTCGGGCGATGGGTGCGTAAAGATCCGGCTTGAACTGAACGGTATGGCCGTTGAGTCCGATGAAGTCCTTTATTAGGGGGCGTATTTGACCTGCCGAAACCGGAAAGATGAGGGCCAGTAAGAAGGGAACGCGTTTCATAGGCGGAGTACGCTTAAGCATTGATGGGTGTATTGCTGTGGATGTTCTTCTTTGTGAAAAAATTAACAGCGTTTTGAACGCCCTCTTTGTTGTTTTTGGCAGGGATGGCGGCGGCACTTGCCGAGCTGAAAAATATCGAGGTCAGCGAGAGAAAGATGGCCTTTATCATCTAATATCTATTTGTGAGGGTGCTCCTTGAGAAGATCGGCGGGGGCGAGGAAACCGGTTTGGGATTTGGTGGCTTGGCGAATCTCTTTGACTTTGGCGGAAGTGACGATGGAAGCTTGATTGCCGAATGTGTTTCGGACGTAGGTGAGGACGGCGGCGATTTCCTCGTCGGGTAGTTGTTTAAAGGCGGTCATGGGGACTTGGCCGGGGTATTTTTTGCCCTTCACTTCGATGGGGCCGAGGAGGCCATGGAGGGTGAGTTTAATGAGGCGGTCTTCTGATCCGTTGATCCATTTGGTTCCGGCGAGCGGTGGAAACATGGCGGCTGGGAGGCCTTGTCCATCGGGTTGGTGGCAGGTCGCGCAGTGGCCTTCGCGGGAGTAGACTTCGTGTCCTTTTTTGAAGAGTAAGAGTGCTTCGCCTTCGAGGGGTGAGGTGGGGGTGGGCATTTTTTCGCCGGTCTCGGTTTCCACGACTTTACCTTGAAGCTGCGCGGTGGCGGTTTCGAGGACGGGCTTAAGCCATTTGTCGACGGGGTGTTTTGCAATTTCCTGAAGGATGGGAAGGCCTTTCTCTGGCGTAAGCCATGAGGCGGCGACGGCTGTCTGGAGGCGAACGCGGGTGGATTTGTCGGAGGCGGTTTTGGCGAGGAGTTCGGCTTGGTTCGAGAGGTGAGTTTGGTGGCGGAGGACCTCGATGGCGGCGGCGCGGACGCGTTCGTCTTTGGCGGCAAGGAGTGATGTGAGGAGGGTTTTATCGATGGCATTGAGCCCCCAAGTGACCCAGAGGACTTCGAGGAGATGGTGCTCGTAGTAAGGTGATCTTTGATCGAGGGAAGCGTCCCATTTTTTAAGGACGGGGAAAAATTCTCCGGGGTTGCGGCCGCGAAGTTCTCGGCGAGTGCGGTAGCGGGTGCGGTCCTCGGGTAGGGTGAGGTTTAGAAAGAGTTCGGTGACGGAGGCGTCGTGGATTTTGGCGGGTTTGACGAGGGGGCGGCTTGGGTAGGTGATGCGATAAATACGGCCGTGTTTGTGGTCGCGGAGGGGGTCGCGGGCACTATGTTGCATGTGGCCGACGAGGACGTTGTGCCAGTCGCAAAGATAGAGGGAGCCATCGGGTGCGAACTCGTGGTCGACGGGTCGGAAGTTGCCGTCGGATGATTTGAGTAGGTCGTGGCGGTGTTTGGCTTTGTAGCCGGATTCAGAGTCGAGGATTTGGTGTTGTTTGAGTCCGAGGAAGCCAATGGTGTTTCCGAGGATGACGTCGCCTTGAACCTCGTCAGGGAAGTGGCGGCTTGAGACGAATTCCAGTCCGGAGGTGGGGCGGACACGTTGGCTTTTTTCGAGGATGGCGGGGGGCTTGGGGCAGAATTGGCCGTAGTCGACTTTGACGGAACCGGGAGTCATCCAGTGGAGATCGGGGTCGGAAGTTTCGAGGAAAAAGGGTTGGCCGAAGCGGTCGAAGGAGGTGCCCCAGGGGTTGGGTATGGAGAGGCGGGCGGTGCGCTCGAGTTTGTTGAGTTGCGGGGAGTAGCGAAAGAATCCGCCGTTGGAACTGCGGACGGGGCCGTGGGCGGTTTCGATGTGGGAGTGGAGGAAGGTGCCTTCGCCCATGTAGATGGCACCAGAGGGATCGGCGCAGAAGGCAGAGATAACGTGGTGGGTGTCGTGGTCGTCGAATCCGCTGAGGATGATTTCGCGGACGTCGGCTTTGTCGTCTTGGTTTGTGTCTTGGAGGCGGATGAGATGGTTGCCTTGCGCGACGTAAACGCCGTCGTGTGAAATTTCGAATCCGGTGGGGAGGTGAAGGTCATCGGCGAAAACGATTTCTTTGTCGGCTTTGCCGTCGTTGTCGGTGTCCTCGTAAATGAGGAGCTTGTCATTGGGCTTGGTGTCGCCGGGTCGCCAATGGGGATAAGTGGGCATGGTGGCGACCCAGAGGCGGCCTTTGTTGTCGAAGGTGATTTGGACAGGGTTGGCGAGGTTGGAGAATTCTTTTTCGGAGGCAAAGAGGTCGATTTTGTAACCGGGTGCCAGGGTGAAGGAGGCGAGGGCGTCGTCGCCATAAAGGTATTTAGTAGAGCCGTTTTTCTTGCTGGGGCGGTAGTTGGTTTTTGTCTCGGGGAGGGCGATGGTTTTGGCATCGGCCTCGGCGAGGTTGAAGGGCCTTCCTTGGGTGGTAGCCCAGATTGCTTGATCGCGGGCAGCGCACATTTGCTCAAGTTTCTTGAGTTCGGCGGGGTAGTTTTTGGGGCCGAAGGGATTGTGGCGGCGTCCGTAAACGTGCACGCCATTGGGGATCTTGTAGTATTTTTCCCAGAGCCAGTTTTTCTCGCGGACGGCTGTGTGGACTCTTTCGTAATCTCCCTTCTTCCAATTTTTCGTTGGTCCGAAGAGGTCTGGATAGATTTTGCCTACAAGGGCATCATAGCCATCATTATTAAAGAGGAAGGTGTCGTGGGAGACAGGTTTGTAGTTGAGCAATCTACTTACCGTTATGAGATTGCTGCAGGCGATGCCCTCTTCCTTTGCAATCGCGGACATTGCGTCGGCGTAGTGTTTTGGTCCCCAAAATTTTTCACTTCCTCCTTCTTCGTAATCACTCAGTAGTGCTGTGGGTGAAACGAGAGCGATTTGGGGAGCGGAGGTGCCATTGTATTTTTGAGATTTGGTGTGCTTGATCCAGGCGCGGAGTTCGGCTTTGAAATTTTCGAGTCCTATAAGGCCCTGGAAGTGTTCGTTTGACCCGAAGAAGCCGATGATGATGTCGGGCTTGAGTTGGGTGAGCCATTGGTCGGGCGAGGGCATTGTCCCGTTGCCGGTGTGGCCGGAGCGCCAGCGGTCGGTGGCTTTGGAGAGAGGCGGGTGGAATTTCTCGGCGTCGGGAAAGGCCCAAGGATTAGAACGGCCGGAGTGGGGGCGGAAGCCGGGGGTGTTGCCTTCATCGCACAGGTTGCGAATGAAGAGGTTTTTCTCGGGATGTTGGAGGTAAAGGCGGGTTTCGAGAGAACCGAATTGCATCATTCGTGAGCCGAGGCCGTTTCCCACGAGGACGATGCGGGAGTCTTTCTTGAGTTCAAGGGGTGCGGCGGTGGCCGAGAGTATGGCAAGGAAAATGAAGAGAACGATTTTCATTACGAGGGAGATTAGAGAGATGAAAACTGGAAGCAATCTCGAGGTTTTGAGACGGTTCTGTTTTTAGGATTGAATTCGGGATATTCGAATCTCTACTTGGGGATGATCCTCAGGAAATTCCCTCGGTCCAAATTTCGCACGGTTGCCGTTACTTTGGCGGCATTTATTGGCTCGGTTGGCCTCTCGGTGTCGCAGACGACATCGATGAATACCAACACTTCCAAGACTGAGAAGTATCGTCTGGTATGGTTTGAGGACCCTACAACAACTGCGACCTTTGTGTGGAACCAGCTGGCAGGTGATCCTGCCACTCTCTATTATGGCCTTAAGAATGAGGGGCGAAACAAGTCAAAGTATGCCAAGCGCGAGGATGTGGACCGGGTGGTCGAGTATGACGGGATGAGGAACTGCATGGTGACATTGAAGAATCTGGAGCCGGATAGCTTGTATTTCATGTGTCTCGCCGATGGTGCCGGGGTGAGTCGTCTTTTTTACTTCCGAACTGCTCCGGACCAGCCCCAGCCCTTTACCTTTGTTTGCGGCGGAGATTCGCGGAATTTTCGGGATATTCGTCAGGCGGCCAATATGATGTGCAAAAAGCTCTCTCCGCTTTTTGTAGCTTTCACCGGGGACATGATTAACCGCGATAATGCCACGGAGTGGAGCGATTGGCTTGATGATTGGCAGCTCACGATTGGTGACAAGGGACGACTTTTGCCCATCGTGCCGCATCGTGGAAATCATGAAGCGCGTTCGGATAGCGTCCCCAGTCACTTTGGGTCATCGAAGGACTCTTATGGAGCGTTTAATATCGGGGGTGATCTTTTTCGGTACTATATTTTAAACAGCGAAATCCCGGCGGATGGAGCGCAGGGGAATTGGTTGCGTTCTGATTTACAAAAGAATGGCAAAGGGGTGACTCACCTGGTGGCTGGTTATCACAAGCCGATGCGTCCGCACACAAGTGGAAAGGCGCTCGGTCGGAATTCCTATAAGTGGGCCGGGACATTTTATGAAGCGGGCTTTGATCTTGTCATGGAATCAGATTCGCACGTTATGAAGAGGACTCTCCCGCTCAAACCTTTCACGGGGAACGGTGAAGATTTCATCGCGGCACCAAACGATCCCAATGCGACCGTTTATCTTGGCGAAGGATGCTGGGGAGCTCCGCTTCGTCGGGCTGATGTCAAGTACTCCTGGACGGTGGGCACGGCCGCTTTCAATGGTTTCGATTGGCTTCAGGTCACTCCCAAGGCGATTTTTGATAAGACGGTTAAGGTTGAAAACGTGGCCCAGGTCGGATTGGTCGATCTCCAAAATCCCTATGAAAATCCAGAGGGACTCCAGCTTTGGGCTCCGGGTGGGGGTGATGAAGTGCTCGAAATTCCGGCGGACTAAGCGTGGCGATGGATTTGGCAGAGGATAAGGAGACGTGGCGTGATTATCTCACGCTGGGAATCTTGCAGGCTATTGTGAGTGTCACATTTCTGGCCCGTGGCTGGCTAACGTGGCGCTGGGACAGCCCAATTCGCGAACTTATTTGGCAGGAAAAGTGGTGGTCGCCGGTTCTTGAAAAGTACGACATGACCTGGAGCCACTTTGCTCGAAATTCGGATCAATGGATCACGCCCACGCTCGAAAGATTGGGTATGTTTCTCATCGCTTCGGCTCTCATTCCGTGGCTCGCGGGGTTTTCACCTCTGCGTTGGTTCCGTTGGTTTTTGATTCCGGCGACTTTGATTTTGATTCTCGATAGTTTTTCGCGCTGGGTTGCAAAGGATATGCAGGCGGGGATGGCGATGGAGCATGTCCTGCAAATTATGACGCCCCTAGCATTGTTGATCTATCTGGGGCGCAAATCCCTAAATGCTTCCAAGCGGGATTTTATCATGCGGTGGTTGCTGATCATTGCCGCGGCGGTGACCTTTGTGGGGCACGGGCTTTATGCAATGGGGTATTACAATGCGCCCTTGCATTTCCAGATGATGACGATGGAGATTTTATCGATATCGGAGGAGGGGAGTCTTCGTTTTTTGAAGGTGATGGGCTGGCTCGATTTTGTGGTGGTGCCGTTTTTGATCCTACCTAAGACCCGGTGGATGGCACTTTTTTACATGTTTTGCTGGGGCGGGGCCACTGCTCTGGCTCGTATTCTAGCGTATTACGATGAGACCCTTCCCTACAATGCGATGGACCCCTGGATGGTCGAAGCTGCGGTGCGAACTTCGCACTGGGCGGTTCCATTCTGGCTTTTTTGGCTGATGTGGAGGGAGCGGAAGCAGCCCCGCCCGGAAGCCTTGGTTCAATCTTGAGCTTTCGCTTTCTTGGGATATGACCGCGTTATGAATTCTATCGTTCGCGAGGGGCGGGCGACCTTGGTTCTCGCACTACCTCTGATGGCCGGGCAGGTCAGCCAGATGCTGATGGGTCTGGTTGATACCTATATGATCGGGAAGATTGGCACGGTGGAGTTGGCAGCCTCAACTTTGGCGCATTCGATTCTGCATCTCCCTTTGATGTTGGGGATTGGGGTTGCAATCGCGGTTTCGGTGAAGGTTTCGCAAGCACGTGGAGCGGAAGATCCTCAGCAGGCGAAGGCCGCTTTGCGGGATGGTTTTCTGTTGAGTTTGTTGCTGGGACTGGCGACCTTTGTTCTAAGCTGGCTGACTCTTCCTTTGATTTCGTTTCTTGGACAGGATCCCGAGGTCGTGGATCGTTTACCGGGTTTTTATCTTTTGGTGAGTGCTTCGATGGCGCCGGCGATCATCACGATGGCGGTGCGGAATCACTCGGATGGCATGGCGAAGCCTTGGCCGGTTTTTTGGATCGTGCTGGCGGGTGTTTTTCTCAACGTCTTTTTGAATTGGTTGTTCATTGAGGGGAATTGGGGAGCGCCACGGATGGAGCTGGAAGGAGCGGGTTTGGCAACCTTGCTGGCGAGGGTTGCGACGATGATTGGGGTCATGTTTTGGTGTCGGTTTAGTCCTGATCTGAAAGCCTGGTCGCCTCATCGTTGGTTTTTGAAACCGGACCTGAAGGAATTGGCCGACTTTTGGAAAATCGCGTGGCCGGCCAGCCTTCAGGTTTCGGCTGAGATTAGCGCTTTTGTGATCGCAGCTTTGTTGATTGGCAGTTTTGGGGCTGCGGCTTTGGCGGCCCACCAAGTAGCGATCATGTGTGTTGCGACAACGTTTATGGTTCCGTTGGGGCTTTCGATGGCTTTGACCGTGCGAGTTGGTGAAGCGAAAGGGGCGAAGAGATTTGAGAGGATGAGGCCTATCGTGTTGGGTGGTTGGTTAATGGGGTTTTCAGTTTCATTAGTCTTTGTGGGTGTCTTTTTGATTTTCGATGAGGCGTTGGCCGCGAGTTTTGTGAGCGAACCGGAGCCGATGATGATCGTAGTGGGCTTGCTTTGGATCGCGGCAATTTTTCAGATCGCGGATCATTCCCAAATTCTCTCGTCCGGCGTGCTGCGGGGAGTGGACGATGTGAAAATGCCGGCTTTGATCATGTTTGCCTCGCATTGGCTAATCGGAACGCCCTTTGGGATCTATTTGGCATTCTTTTCCGGAATGGGAACGCCGGGGGTCTGGTGGGGGCTGAGTGCTGGCTTGATCACGGCAGCGGTCCTTTTGGGTCGGAGAGCGTGGCTGATGACCTCAGTTTCAAGCTCAGTGTGACGTCGCAATTGCTAAAACTCCTTCTTGCGGGTTTTCATTGGTAGGTTACTTCTGGTGGCACAATTTTTTTTTAGCCATAGATCATGAGTTCCTCCCTGACAGTTGAAGAAGCCCGCGCGCAAGTTGATGCCCAAACGAAAGAGTTGATTAACTGGCACTTTTCACCCGAAACCGGTTGCCCCTACTGGTTGGATTGGGCCAAGAATGCCGGTTGGGACCCCCGCGAAAAAGTCCAGACTTTCGCTGACATGCTTCATTTTGACAACTTCGACGACGAGGTGCTTCGCAAGGAGGATCCGGCCAAGTTTATTCCAAAGGCCTACGAAGGCCGCCCTTACAACGTTTTCGAGACGGGCGGAACAACCGGGATGCCCAAGCAGCGGATTGGTTGGGAAGATTACAAGACTGATTACACCGAATTCTCTGAGCACTACGGTCCCGACTTTTTCCCACAAGGTGCGAACTGGCTGATGGTTGGGCCGACCGGTCCGCGTCGTTTGCGCATGGCGATCGAGCACCTTGCAAATATTCGTGGAGGAGCGTGCTATTTTATCGATCTCGATCCTCGCTGGGTAAAACGGCTGATTGGAATGGGCGAGATGCAGATGGCCAAGGCCTATCAGGAGCACGTGATCGACCAAGCCGTGACGATCATCCGTCACCGCGATATCAAGTGTATCTTCACGACGCCTCGCTTGCTGGAGAGTCTTTCGCTTCGCATGTCATTGGCTGATGCTGGAATTCGCGGTGTTTTTGCCGGAGGAACAACAATGACTCCTCAATATGTGAAGTTCATTCAGGAGGAGGTCCTCGAAGGAAAAATCAACTATGCCCCCACCTACGGTAACACCCTCATGGGTTTGGCAATTTCCAAGAAGCGCGAGCCTGGTGAATACTCTTTGACTTACTATGCACCACAGCCACGTGCGATCCTCAGAGTGGTCGATCCCAAGGACTCCACGAAAGTTGTAGACTACGGCGAATACGGCCGGGTTGAACTTACGACCATGACAAAAGAATTTTTTGTGCCACGTTTCCTCGAGCGCGATGAAGCGATCCGCCGCCCCGAGTGTGATGAGTTCCCGTGGGACGGAGTCGGTGATGTTCGTCCGTTCCAGAGCGGGACAAAAGCCGTGATTGAAGGTGTTTACTAATATTCAGAGCCATGCAAATTCCAATTCTTCGTCTCGGGCAAACTTATGAGTCTGCCGATCTTATTGAGCTCAATGAAAATTTGGCGACTCATACCGCTAACCCGGGACTGATCCGGCGTGATCTTTTGCGTGTCGGCGAATCAAAAGCAGCACTTGACGCGATCCCAGCTGAAACCCTCGCTGACTATTGCGAGAAAGCTGCGGAGCTCTTCATGAACGCAGAATTGCCCTGTGGTGATTCGATGCAAGGGCCCGAAGATTATGTTGAATCGCTCTCGGCACTGACCCGTCTTCCTCACACTCTGGTGAAAATGAACATGGGAAAAATCCATGCTGCGATGTCCCAGATCCGGACTGTCATTGGTGGTCTGACTCGCGGAATGCCTCTGGAGATTTTCGACAAGGGCATCACTTCGGTTGGAGGCTTGGAGGTAAATTATTACCCGGCGACGAGCTCAATGGGAGTTTCTCTTCCGAGCAATGCCCCGGCGGTGAATTCGCTGTGGCTCCCAGCATTGGTGATGAAGGTTCCCGTTCTTTTGAAGCCGGGGCGTGAAGATCCCTTCACGCCGCTTCGAATTGTGCAGGCCATGATACAGGCGGGCTTCCCTAAAGAAGCTTTTGGCTACTATCCAACGACCCACGAAGGTGGTGATACTTTGCTGACTTCTTGTGGTGCGGGAATTTCCTTCGGTTCAGATGTCACGGTTCGGAAATATGCGCCTTTCAAGAATATACAGGTTCACGGAACAGGCCGTTCCAAGATTTTGATCGGTGAAGATTATATTGATCGGTGGGAAGAATTTCTCGATGTTCTTGTGACATCAATCTCTGCCAATGGCGGACGTAGCTGCATCAACACTTCGGCGATTTTGGTGCCATCTCATCGCGATGAAATCGCGGAGGCTCTTGCAGCCAAATTGGCGGAGATCAAGCCGCTGGCCCGCGATGACTCTAATGCTCTTCTTTGTGGCTTTGCGAATACTGCGATGGCGGAGGGGATTGACGGTATGATCGAGGATCTTCTCAAGGAAGAAGGTGCCCGTGATGCCACTGCGGATCCTCGCGGCGGCGGCCGGAAGGTGGAAGCTTTTGATCAAACCTACCTTTGCCCGACTTTGATCGCCTGCGATGATAAAGATCATCAGTTGGCGAACACCGAGTTCATGTTCCCTTACGCGAGTATTGTGGAGATGCCGCAAGCGGAGATGCTGGCAAATATTGGCGAGACTCTTGTGGTTAGTGCCTTCACCGAGAATAAGGATTGGATTCAGGACCTCATGCTGAGCCCTGATATTGAACGCTTGAATATTGGGCCTTTCCCGACAAATCGTGTTCAGTGGGAGCAACCGCACGAAGGGAATCTTTTCGAGTTTCTTTATCGTCGCCGCGCGATCCAAGGGGATCTTTCGGTTGCTGGTTAGTGCATCTACTCGTAAGTGAATGGCTTTGGGTTTTCAAGGATCCAATCGTAGCGAGTGAAAATGCTTGATCGCTGGTTATCTATCAGGGATGGATCGTATCCTCGACGATGCTCTCGTTGCATTCTATCTCTTTGCCACGGCTTTTGAGGTTCTGGTTTTTTGAATATGACTGTCATCGGGCAATCCGTTGAAGCTTGATTGCCACCCGGACCCGATTTTCGTTTCCATCGTGATTCGTCTAAAAATGGCGTCGCAATCTTCGGATAATCCGCAGAGTTGAAGGCCTGTCGCCATCGAATCAAGCTGTGCGGAGGAAATGAATTTATAGTGGGAGGAGTGGGCGAGAATGGTTGTAGTGAGCTTTTCGTTCCCCAACTGCTTTTAGGTGCGGACGAAGAGGCCCGAGCTTCTGGGTTCAGGCAATTTTGATACAAAATGCGAAGTCGAGTGCTTGTTCCTAGTTCCAGAGAGTCACGAATGGTCTGAGCATTTCGAAATGGTAATAAGTTTTGAGTGTTTCGAACGGACAAGCTTAGGCCAGTATTGCTTCGGCGGGATCATGAGATGGTTCGTCATGGAGATGGGTGGAAAAGATGAGGTCAATGAAATTGAGAGTTCGTCGCCCCCTTGAAGGACGCTCCACGTAATGTTTCTCGCTTGTGGGCCCAGTTGAAAAAATCGATTAAGGCCAAGTAGTCTTCCAAGGCCTAATCTTCTTTGATCGCGGAACTGAGCAGGGGATTGCGGAAGTAAAAAGGGACTCGTTTCAGCTTCCAGGTTCAGGCTGCTTCGGTTGAGAAGGATGGACGCACGCCAAGAAATCTCAGGTGATGCCCTTAGCGAAAATGAAATTACCGGCCTTCCTGTTGCTTATGTTTTTGAAAGGCCTCACCTCGGGTAGAGATATCGTCGTTATTGAGATTCGAGATTCTCTTGTGGACATCATCCTACCCCGTCAGAGAAAGTGGCAGGTCAAAGGCAAGAATCAAGAGGGGGGAAAGCCGAGGTGTGATCTATTTTTTCGCCCGCCGCCTGAGGATGTCATCGTAGGCCGCGATGATTTCGGAAACGGATCCAAGGTAGCGGCTTGAGGACGAATTGACGGCATGTTTTTGAATGCGGAATTCTTCGTCGAAATTTCCGAAGCCCCTGTGAATGCGGGCCAGGGTATCGTAGTAGGATCCGTCGGGATTATTGGTGAGAGAAATTATGCTGTGGCGCTCGGCTTCCTCAAGGTGGAGTTCGCTAACTGCACAAAGCCATGCAAGGCCATTGCGTGGACGAACCATTTTTGGATGGTCTGCGATGACCTTGTTATAGTGTTGGTAGGAATACTGAAACACATGCTGATAAACTTTTGGGAAAGCTTCACGATTAATGTTCTCGATGAAAATGTCAGCAATGGAAGTTGATCCGGGGATAGGGGTAATGGCCTTGTCGATGATCTCAATTGCTTCTTTGGCCTTACCCTTTTTTACGAGATCGAGGGATCGGCAGGTTTGCACCCTGAGGTAATTGGAAAGGGGTTCCGTGTAGCTTCCCCACGCATTGCCCTCAACTGAACTCACACTAATGGCAAGAGCCAATGCCCGGGCCTTTTTCGCTTCACCCTTGGAGATGCTCTCTTTCCAAAGCCATTCGAGGTTCTGTTTCCAAGCGCTGGATTTTGGCGAGAGCTCAATCGCCATCCGCCTTTTTAGAGCTAGGGCTTCCTCGTAGCACCCTGCGACCTCAAGTTCTTGTGAAAGTTCCCCGAGTCTGGAGGGGAGTACGACGCAGTCATTCAGGGCGTAAGTGAGAGCTTCTTCTGCTTCCTCCTGCCGGCCTGCATTTCTGAGAATTCCGACAGCAAGAGCGGGATGACTTTTGATGGGGTCCTCCATTCGCTCAAAAAGTTCGAGCGCCCGTTTCCAGTCGCGAATGACTACGAATTGGCCAAGAGAAAATCGTTGCTCGGTGGCCGATAGATCCTCGAAGCGATCGTCCCGCGCGAGAATACCCTCGATGACGATTTTAACCGGTAGAAAATCCTGGCCTACCTCTAGGAAGAGGTCGAGCAGATCAGGGTGATCACCTCCCAATTCGATCATCTTTTTCCACGAGAGAATCCGCTCAGAGTGAGGAGCATCACTCCAGCCATAGAAATCAGCGATCAGATCGAATCGTTCCCGCAAGGAGAGATCTCCGGCTTTGCTGATTTCTTCCCACAGCTTCTTCTTTACTTCATCATCAGAGGAATAAAATTTACTAAGGAGTCGAAGGTAGTCGCTTTCTTTCCAGTTGGGTTCAATTTCTTCGACGCTGAGCCCAAACTGAAAGTAAGAATAGATTTGTTCTTTGAAGGATCCCCATTGGGCGCCCCCGGCTTTCTTGCTGGCGTCTTTCAGCTGATTCACCAGCTCCCAGGCTTTGTCTTTTTCACCAAGGTTGTAAAAGTGGCCTGCTACTGCGAAGATTTTGCCAATCTCCTCGGCGGGTACAGCGACTCCTTTGGCGATGTTTCGGATGCGCCCTGCAATCCATTTCCTCCTAGCAGTGGCATCGAAAGGGAGGTCGTGGCGGTCCAACCATTTGGATGTATTCATATTGGTGTAGTCGAGACTGTAAAGACGCGACGATCCCGTGCTTTTCATCGAGGGAATCGAGAGCTCGTAAAAGCCTGTGAGGTGAAGGATTTGAAAATTTCTTTCGCGGTCCGAGCTAGATCGTTTTTTGTCAATTTCAGCAAGAAGCTCCTTGGCTGCCTCAAGTGCTTCTTCGCTTTTACCTTCCTCCTGCGCGCGGAGAATTTTGATGACCTTGCCTTGGGCGCTTCCTTTTCCCGATTTTGCAGACCATTCAAAATAGGGAAGGTGATTGCCCTTGAGGAGTGACAGGCTTGCAAGTGATTCCTGGTCCTTCATCTCGCGGGCAAGCTCGAGAGCCTGATCAAGGAGTCCGGCTCGTCGATAGCAGGCAAGGAGAAGAGGCCTCCGGGTCTGATCTTGCTCGGCCTCGAGTTCCGCGATTTTTTGCTCCAGTTTGTCATTTGCAGCATAGAGTCCGGCGAGCCAGACCGAGCTATTCGGTTGGTTTGGAAGTCGCTTGAGAAGTTCCTCGGCGCTCTCGGGGTCATTTTCGGCAAGTGCGCTTTGAACGGCCCTATTGAGAGCTTTGGAGACAATATCTTCGACGGTGTCCCGGACGCGGAAGCTTTTTTCCTTTGACCATAATTTAAGGAGAGTGAGGGCAAATTTCGGCTTATCGAGTTTCTTTAGGGCGTTGATCCTGGCGGTGGAGTCAAGTTCGTCGTAGCGATCGAGGAGGTCTAAGATCTCGGCTGGAGTATCTGAAGTAAGGTTGAGTTCGATTCTCTTTAGCAAGAGAGCGGCCCGGCGGGAAATTTCGGGGTCGTCATTTGAGGCCAATCTTGAAAGAGCATCGGTTGCGTCCCGGCCGGCATTCCAAAGTTTTTCGGATGCCTCTTGGCGTACAAGTATATCTTGGGATCCCAGCTCGTTCGCCGATTGATCCAAGTCGCTGCCGTTCTGGGCTTGGGCGGCGAAAAGGCTGACGAAGGCCAATATGATGGGGAGGATGTGACTTGAAGTCATTGTAGGAAGTCTAGACCAGCTGGAGTGGGAGTGCAGCCAGAAAGATCGGGTATCAAAGAGTCTATTCTGATAGGCTTGGGAGTGCCCGTTGTACCACAATTGACGAATCGCAGGTTTGGCGTTGTGGGGATGATAGGGCACGACTTCCGTAAAGTTTTTGGTTACCTTTGAGCGCAGGTTAGGATGGTTTATTTCCAGTAATTTTTTGAATGCAGACATTTCTGATCGAATTTGATGGCCAGGCTTCTGCGGCTTGGCGTCTCGCGAATGTTGGCTGGTAGTTTTGTGCAGCCCTTCTACTCCGGTCACCTTTTTGTGGTGGCCAATTCTTCCGATCGCTCGCTATCGCAAATGGCGGAACAACTTTGTAACGATTCCGAGGCTGGATTTAACCGGTCTCCCACGAGTTTTTCGGGCAAGACACCAGGAGCAGTGAGACGTAAGAGTCGAAATGCTCTCTAAGAGACTAGGGGGAAATTGCTCTCAGTTGTATGCAGGTGGCAATACCGTCAGCGTCGCGGATGAATAGCTTGCTTTGGTGCAGAAGCGGAGGTGCCCAGGTTCGTTTGCCCAGGCCTTCATGCCGGGCCAGTTCCTGAAAGCCTTCGGGAGTGGCCTTGGCGATGATTAAAGTCCCGTCCTGAGTGAGGATGATGAGCTTGCCATTCGAAATAATAAGTGAGCCGCGCAGATCGGGTTGGGACCAGATAGTTTTTCCGGTTTTAACATCAAGGCAACGGAGGAACGATTTGATTTTCTTTTTATGAACCGGCCCGTCGAATCCAAATAGATAACCTTTATGAAGGACGGGTGAGTTAATGTGGTTCTGAAATTCTTTGTTGGTCCAGATCGGCTCGGTCGAATCGTGGTTGGGATCGAAAAGGGCGGCTCCTTCTCCCCACCATGAGGAAAGATAGAGTTGGTTGTCGATGAGGAGCGGATCTGCGGAGTTTTCGCCGTAACGAGTGGGCCAGTCGACTTTCCAAAGAATTTTCCCATCATCTTGGGAAACGACGTGCATGACCTTATTTCCAAAAATGGCGATGGCCGGTTGATTCCGGCAGTTTAGCGGCACGGTGGCAGCATATCCTCCCGAGAGCGGGGGGGAATTCCAAAGGATCTTACCGGTATTTTTGTCGAGTGCGATTCCGGAGGTGTTTGCATTGAGGAAGAGCTGGTCTCCCACGATGACGGGTGCGGACGAGAATCCCCACGTTGGCATCGGGGCCTTGGCAATCGCGGCGATGTTGGTGGTCCAGCGGGCTTTGCCGGTGACTTTATCGCGAGAGGAAACGAGGCCTTGCTTGCTGAAAGTGTAAAGCCACTTGCCCTCGATGACGGGCGGGGCGTTGGGTCCGCCGGGATTGTATTTTGGAATCAGATCTTGCGGATACTTTTCACTCCAAATGATTTTGCCTGAGGTTGCATCGAGGCATTGGATGAGGTCGTCACCTTCAAAATTGCCGAGTGTATAAGCGCGATTGTCGCTCACGGCGATGCCGGAGTAGCCGGTGTGGACCTTGACCGACCAGAGGGTTTTGGGGCCTGCTTCGGTCCATTGATGGGACCAACTGGCCTCATGATCGAAGTTTCCATTACCCGCGGGACCGCGCCATTGGGACCAATCTGCAAATGCTGAGAGGGTACCAATCATTAGAAGAATAAGCTTCATTTTTCGGACGAGATAGTGCCATGAGAAAGGGTGATGGGAAATTTTAAAAGCGCGCGTTGAAAACCGGTGGAGAGCCGTTAGGATTCCGCCTAGAAAATTCGTGACGTCATCTTCTCAAATCACCATTCATCGCCCGGGTTCATTGGCTGAACTTCCCAATCACATTTCGGGGAAGGTGCTGATCGTGACAGATCCGGGCATTGTCAAAGCGGGGCACGTCGAACGCGCGGTTGCGCTTTTGGAGGATGCTGTGGTTTTTGATGAGGTTCGGGAGAACCCAACTGAGTCTGATGTGAGCAGGTGTGCGGAATTCGCAAGACGAGTGAATCCGAATGTTATTGTTGGTTTGGGTGGTGGAAGTTCGATGGATACCGCGAAGGGGGCTTTGTTTCTTTTGAGTGGAGGCGGGGTGATGTCAGATTATCAAGGGCACGGAAAAGCGAAGGGCGAGATGTTGCCTTTTATTGCAATCCCGACGACGGCAGGAACAGGTAGTGAATGCCAAAGCTATGCTGTTTTATGCAGGGATGGCTCACACGAGAAGATGGCGTGCGGTGATCCCCGGGCCTTGGCGAAAGTCGCAATTTTAGATCCTGAGTTGACGGGGTCGATGCCATTACAGGTGGCGAGGCTAACTGCTCTCGATGCGCTTTCCCATGCTTTGGAAAGTGCGGTCTGTAATAAAGGAACCGATGAATCACGGGAGCTTTCATTTCAGGCTTTTCGGAGTATCGAGCCCGTCATCGAGGCAATCTTGAAGGGGGAGGCCTCGCTCGATGATCGTAACAAGATGTTGGGTGGATCGGCTATGGCCGGGAGTGCCATCGAAGCAAGTATGTTGGGGGCGGCTCATGCGTCTGCAAATCCCCTGACGGCACATTTTGATGTCGTGCACGGTCGTGCGGTAATGACGATGCTTCCTTCGGTCATGCGATGGAATTCCAAAGTTGTTGGAGATGTTTATGCCGATTTAAAGCCCGGGTTGATCGAATGGGTCGAGCATCTGCGCGAGTTGGCGGAGTTGCCTCCGGTGAAGGTGCCGGACGAGATGATTGGTCAATTGGCCTCGGAAGCGGCGAAGCAGTGGACGGGGCAATTCAATCCGCGGCCACTGACGGTGGAGGACTTTGCGGGGCTTTATCAAAGTGCTGTTGGAGAAAGCTGAATTGATCAGGGCGGGATTTGTGTCAGGGTAGGGACATGAAGAAGATAATTTTTATGGCAATGGCGTTTGCGGTGACAGCTTGTCATGCCGACGACAAGGGAGCAAAAAAGAAGGATCGCGATGATTGGCCGGTAGCGCGTGGGGGCGCTGGGTTGTCGGGTCAGGTGGGAGTGGCTTTGCCGCCAAAGCCGGATATCAAGTGGATGTTTCAGACCGAAGGCGCGATTGTAGGCGAGACTGTGGTGGCGAAAGATATCGTGGTGTTTGGGAATAGCGCGGGGCTTTTGACCGCGGTGGATTTGCAGTCTGGAAAGAAGAGGTGGCAGCGTGAGTTTGAACAGAGTTTTGAGGCGGCCCCCGCTATCTTGGATGATACCATTTTCATTGGTTGCGAGGACATGAAGCTTTATGCGCTTGAGCTTGCGACCGGTAAGGATAAGTGGGCCATTGAGACCGACGACAAAATCACGGCGGGTGTGAATCTTACAAAAAGCCCCGATGGAAAGTCGGATTGGATTGTCATGAATGGCTACGACGGAGTTTGTCGGGCTTTGGATGCAAAGTCGGGGAAGGAAATCTGGAAGCATGAGACCGAGCAGCCAATCAATGGGACTCCAGCGGTCGTTGATGGCAAGTGGGTTGTGTTCGGAGGGTGTGATCACTATCTTTACACCCTGAATCTGGCAGATGGAAAACCGCTGGCGAAGGTTGAGGGCGAGGCGCCAATTGTTTCGACGGTTGGGACCGAAGGGAGCTTTGTGGCCTGGGGAGATCATTCCAACAAAGTGATGGGGGCGGATCTCGCGGCCGGCGAGTTGAAGTGGAAATATAGTGACCGAAGGTTTCCTTTCATGGCGGCTCCGGCGGTCGATAAGAAGAACGTTTATATCGGAGGGCGTGATAAAAAGGTTCACGCAATTTCACGGGAAAGTGGCGACCCGATTTGGACGTTTAAGACCGGGGGGCGCGTCGAGAGTTCTCCGATTCTCTTTACGGATGGTGTGGTGTGTGGATCGAGTGATGGACGCTTGTATGCCATCGATTTAAAAAGCGGAGACGAAGCCTGGAAGATTGATCTGGGGGAATCGTTTGTGGCTGCCGCGAGCTATGCCAAAGGAACGATTCTCATCGGAAGCGAAGACGGAACCCTCTTTGCGCTGGGCAAAAAGTAGCGTCACACTTTTGCTTCCAGCCACTTGCCACGAAAGGCGATGGTAATAAAGAGCCCAGCTTGGACGAAAAGGTCGATGCTCATAAAGGTCCAGATCTTGATGAGAGTGAGATCGAAAAAGGCATCGTAAACGGTGATGCCGATGATGCGAAAAAGGATCAGGCAGGCGAATGACCAGGTCATAACGGTCCGGGTGGCTCCGGCCCCGCGAAGGCATGTTTTCATGACAATGGTGGTGGCAAGTGCGGGCTGAAAAATGCCGCAAATGAAGACAAGGGGGCCGGCGACTGCGATGAGCTGGGTGGCTTGCTCGTCTGTTTCAGGAAGAATGAGTCGCACAATAATTTCGGGTGCGAGGAGGAAGAAGACCCCGATGGCGCTCATGAAGACAAGAGCGAAGAGCCAGGCCGTGCGGAGGGCTTTGAGGGCCATTGTTGGATTATTGGCCCCAAGGTATTGCCCGACCAAGGTGGCGGTGGCGGTGCCGATTGCAAAGCCGGGGAGGAAAGAGAGGGATTCCACCCGAATGGCGATGAAGTGGGCGCCCAGCGCACCATTGAAGGCCAGCCCGGTGATAAAATGGAGAACGTAGGCGTGGATCAGCCACATACCGAGCATTTCGATTCCTTGTGGCAAACCGACCCGGCCGATGCGTGCCATCATTTCGCGCTGCGGGGTCCAATTTGCGTGACGAAGGGTGAGGGTGATCTCGTCCGATTCAGGAGTGATTTTTCGGCTGAGTAAGATGACGACTACGATTGTGCCAAGAAGCCAGGCGAGGAGGCTACCCCAGGCGAGTCCGGCGATGCCCATGCCGCCAAGGGGAGGGTCTAAAAAGACGAGGCCTGCGCTCAGCATCACGTTGCACGCGTTGATGAAGAGCATGATAAAGAAGGGGGTGCGGGTGTCGCCGATGGCGCGCAGGGCATTGGTGCAAGCATAAAAGATTCCCAGAAGAGGGCAGGACCAGGCCAGCACGGAAAGGTAGTTGAAGGCATATCCGGAGGCGGCATCTGAAAGGCCAAAGGCTTTGATGATTTGTGGGAGGCTGAGCCGGATGATCAGCCCCGAGAGCATTCCCATGAAGAGTCCGGCGAGGATTCCCTGAACGAGTCCCTGGCGGGCTTCGTCAGGATTGCGGGCTCCGGCGGCGCGCGAGATGATGGCAAGAACTCCAGTGGCGAC
The DNA here is from genome assembly GCA_039768565.1 of Akkermansiaceae bacterium. Classification (GTDB taxonomy): domain Bacteria; phylum Verrucomicrobiota; class Verrucomicrobiia; order Verrucomicrobiales; family Akkermansiaceae; genus SW10. Next base: position 23,455 of record JBDNAG010000202.1, read on the forward strand.
GGCGCCTTGAAGAATCATCATAAGCCACATCACGTAGCCGCCGAGACCTAGGGCATCCATGATGGCAACGCGGGCGTCGCCCTCAGCCATACGGGTGGCGAGGATGAGATCCACGGTATTGACCATAAAGCTGAGGATTTGCTCAAGGAGAGGCCAGATTGCGAGGGTGATGACCTGCTGTCCGAGCGACATTTTCCCGAGTCGACCGGCGAGGGTGCCGTCGGCTTCTTGAATGCTGGAGCTTTGCTCGGCTTCGATAATTTTCCCGGGGCGGGCCATTTCCGCGCAGGGACATAACGGACGGATGGCTTGGGGGACATTTAATAAAAAGCAAAACCGCCAGAACTTCAAATGGAAGCCCCGGCGGTTTTTTAGCATTCACCCCGGGGTCCCGCACTCGCGGGGCCGGAATGAATCGCTTTTCACCCTATATGAAAAACTAACGAATAAACGCTTGTTTCAAGGGCAAGAGACTGCCGGATCGGCGAACTGTTCAAAAGTTTTTGATCTTTTTTTTGCGCGCGGCCGATTTATCTTAAAACGGTGAGTTCGCGGGGCAATTTGATCAAAGAAGCGTGTCGATTGATTCGTGAAGCGCGCAAGCGTTGGGATGCGCATGAGAAGAATCAATCGTGTCGGCAGGCTAGGGAGCGGGCGGTCGTGGCTTATGAAAAGCTGAGCAAGGAGGAGCGCAATGAAGTGCCGGAGGGCCTTCGGGTATGGCTGCGATACCGGAGCGAGAAGTATTTTGGAAAAGAAGGAAAAGGAAATGGCATGAATTCAAAACCTTCAAAAGATAAGAAAAAAGGAACGGCGCCGAAGCACACCGTGGCGGCCCGGAAGGTCATGAGCAGGGTTGGGCCGCTTTTCGTGCTCAGTTCGAAGAAGGGCATTTGCGGGCTCTTCTTTGGGCATCGCCTTGAATCGTCCACCTTACCAAAGAATAACCCGCGGGATCGATTTTTGAATCAAGCTGAGGAGGAGCTTTCGGAGTATTTTGAAGGAGCTCGTGAAACCTTTAAAGTAGCGATCGACGCGCGCGGAAGCCACTTCCAGCGGGCGGTTTGGCGTCAATTGAGTGCGATTCCTTTCGGAGAAACCCGTGGATATGGTGAGCTCGCGGAGAAGATAGAAAATCCGAAGGCGGTGCGGGCGGTTGGAACCGCAAATGGAGCGAACCCCATCTCAATCATCGTTCCTTGCCATCGGGTGATTGGAAAGGACGGCTCTCTGATTGGGTTTGGAGGAGGCTTAGAGATTAAAAAAAAGCTTTTGCAACACGAGGGTGTGCTTTTAAAAGCGATCTGAAGGCTAACCTCCAATTGCGACCGGCCGGGCGATCACGTCGACATTCTTTTGGCGTCCCCGGATTTCCCGAAGGTAAACATGACCTCCACCCCAGATAAGCTTCTGTGCTTTGTCGACTTTGGTGAATTGGGAGGCCAGTTTTTGAGATTCTTCCCATCCGTCTTTGCCACGTAGGCCGGCTTTGAGCCAAGTCTGGGCGTAGAGTTGGTGGTCGAAGCTTTCCTTGGCGTGAATCTCCCCGTCATGAATATGAACGGTGGGGAAAAAGAGCTGGGCTTTTTGGGCCAGACTGGAAGGGAAGCTGAGAGCCATAGGGTGGATTTTCTTGCTGCCTTTCTTTAATTTGAAGACTGCAAATCCGTAGTTTTTGTAGGCAGGAATCTTTTCCCAGGTGCCTTCGGGGAGCTTGAAGCGCTTATCGAGGCGGGAAAAATCGGCTACGGTGGGTATAAAGGAGGCTTCGAAAGAGCCAACGGTCCGGACCTTTAGCTTGTCGACCTGTGGTTCTTTACTGTCGTATTTGCTCCGCGACAAGGTTGGTGGCTCAGGAAATCCCTTCTTGAGGTCTTTAAAAAAATCTTCGTAGCCGGAGAGATCGATAAATTTTACAGAATCTTCCTTTGATCCCTCGATAATAGGGAGGGGGAGAATCATGGCGACGTCCTCCGGGGTATCGAGCCGCATTTGGTAGGCGATGGATTGATCCTGACGGGTCAGGAGGCGCGCGAAGATCTTGGTTTGAGCGACGGAATTCACCGGTTTGGAAAAGCAGCACATGGAGAGGAATCAGGTTTCTTTGAGGGATTTTGGAAAATAGTTCTGTTGCCCTTAATAAGACGCAGGAAAATTGGGAAGCTTAGCAAATTTGATTTAATTTTACTTAAAGTGCTTGTTGGTAGTTTGTTGCGAGTTCCTCCTGCTATTTCCCCCGCTTTTTATTCGTGAATTCTGCTCATTTCATGGTTGTCACGAGTGCACAATGTGTTTACATGGTGTTCATCATGAAAGCGCACAAAGCTCGACAAGCTATCAAGGGGTTCGCCCTGATTGCGACGATATCTGTTCTTCTTCTGCTCACCATGGTGGCGGTAGCGTTCCTTTCGCTGTCAGCTCTTACGGTGAAGACAAGCCGCTTCGAGTGGGCGCAGGAGGAGGCGCGTGCAAATGCTCGGTTGGGGCTGATGATTGCCATCGGCGAACTTCAGCGTGATTTGGGGCCCGACCAGCGAATTGCTGTGAGCGCTTCGATTCTTGATACCAATCCCGACACACTTGCTATTGAAGGTGTGAACAACGAACAGTGGATGGGAGTGATCAGCTCGCGTTTTGATCAGAACCAAAATGGTAGCCCTTTCACTCGCGATATGGACTCTGGTGGTTTGCAGGATGCGCGAAACGGAACGAATTTTCGCGCTCGCGATCAGATTCTCAATTACCTCGTCAGCGGAAACGAAGGTGGCCGCGACAAAATGCGCGGAGCCCGTCAGTATCAAGACGCCTTGACCCAGACTCTTCCACTCGGCCAGGACGTGGTTGAGATTGTTTCACGAGGATCAGTCCGTAACCCCCGCGACTTTGTGCGAGTTCGTAAGGTGGTGACTGAGAAGCCCCGATTGACTCCCGATGGAAGAACAGAAATTCGTCCGAATGGTGGATTCGCCTGGTGGGTACAGTCCAATAACCAGAAGGCTCACGTGGGTCGTCCTGATACCCACAGGAATAGTCCAATCGATCACACCATCGGAACTGGAATGCAGCGGATGGTCCACCCACAGGATGCCGAGCCATTCGTGATTGAGGGAATTGCGCAAGGGCAGCAAAACCGCGACACCCGGGTGCTCACGCCAAAAACCTTTACGATTATCAGCGAGGCCAACCGTATTGGTGTCTTGAATAATTTCCACGCCATGACGAGCTTCTCCAGTAGCGTGATTTGCAACGTTCGCGACGGTGGCCTCAAGAAAAATCTCTCGGCCTTCCTTCACAATACCGATAACGGGGGAGCTCCCGACATTCCCGATCAACCAGATCCAAGCCGCCCATGTTATATTGGCCTTTCTCCTGACGACTTCCTCATCGGACCTCCGAACGAGCGCTACGCGGCGATTCGTGGTGAAGACTTTAATGATACCCAGTATCAGGATGTCGCGCCGACTTTCGAACTTCTTTGGAATTGGGCGAATCTCGCGAATGAATTTAGCTTCGGCTACGCTTCCACCGGAATTCGGGAGCAAAAAATCTGGCCGGGAGCGCCATCCCGTAATGGTGGTGCCAACGTTTATGATCAGGAGAACCTGCGCCCGGCAGACCCCCGGAACCTCTCGACGATTAAAATCACTCCTGTAATTGTTGAAGCTTGCGTATACTACAACCTCGCGACCTATCCAATCGGAACAGGTTCAGAGCAAGAGAACGCTCTTCGCCTGTGTCTCTATCCGCGGATTGGGCTTTGGAACCCTTACAACGTGGAGATGCGTCTCGACAAGCCGATGCTTCTTCAGCTCTTCCTGAATGGTAAGAAGACAGTTGAGTTGGACGGCAAGGCCGGTTTCACCCGTGAAATCTATTACGGGGGACGTCGCAACACCTTCGATGGACAATATGGTGGTCAGGTCTACTTCAAACTTCCTGCGGTTACCATTCCTCCCGGTGAGACCTTTATCTTCTCGATGGGTGGAGCTCCACGTGAGCTCGATATTAACCAATTTGGTGCGAACATTCTTCAGGCCCGAGAAGCTCCTTCGTCTGACAGCTATCTCTACAAGGACTACCTGCAGACGAACTTGTCTGGAACCCGGGCTGGCTTTGCACGGGACGAAGACAACAAGCCCTCCGAGCTGATGCCTCTTGCTCCAAACACTTACCGCGAGCGTCCTTTGGACTTTCAGCAGCACGGAGCAGACAACTACATGTTCATGCTCAAGTATCTCCAGAATAATCCCAATCCTACCATTGCGAGTTTCCGGAACGAGCCAGCTCTTGTTTACGCCAGTGTCTCATTGCAGGCCGGTGGCGGTGATGAGTTCCCGCTTGAGTGGCCCAATGGAACCCAGGGTGTGGTTCACCAGTTGACCGGCCCCGGTGACCACGTCGATGCAGGAAATCCTCCGCACCCTTTCTCAAGGGATGGATTTCGGGTTCGCTGGCTTGATGAAACCGCTTCGAACAAGGGCGTTAACAACGAGCTGTTCCTCCAGGAGGCTCCTCTTGGAAACTGGAACCTGCGCGCCTCATATATTTGCCGAAACCCCTTCGACAACGTGACTAACCGAGCTCCTTATTTCCACGGGATTTACACCCGCGATAATCCGAGTGATGACCTGAGCTGGGACAACCTCAACCCTGTTCTTCGCAACGGATTCCAAACCGGATTCCCATTTGGAAAAGCAAACTTCGGTGTTGATAGTGTGGTTGCCTTTGAGGTGCCCACCCGGGAAGTTGGCATCCCTTCGTTGGGCTATCTCCGCCACCTTCAGTTGTCCGAGTATGTCTGGCACCCCAGCTACTCGATTGGAACTTCGGTTGCTGATCCCAAGGTTCCCACCACGGGAACAATCCCGACAGACATTCCTGGAAATAACCGCGGATGGTCGGCGGCAGGTCTTGGAACCGGTTACTGGGCCCAGCTCTTTAGTGACATCGTTTTCTACCTGCCGGAAGAGAACCACTTAATCTTCGATATGAGTTACGAGGTAAACCATAATCTATGGTCCGACTTTTTCCTCACCGGGGCGACCCCAAACCAGATTGCCAACTTTGCTCAAAGGCCGGTTGAAAGCCCTCTCGCAAATGGAAACCTCAGACTCTGGGATCGCAACGGAGATCCTACCAGTGATTTGAACGACTTCTTCCGTGCAGCAGGACGTCTTATGATCGACGGTGGGTTTGACGTTCACTCAACAAACAAAGAAGCGTGGAAGGCCCTTCTTGCGACGACTCGTGACACTGGGTATGGCTCGCCAAACCGAACACCGTTTCCCCGTACTTTGTTCCCACAAGGTCAGGAGAACGACAAGGCCGAATATTCTACCAAAGTGTTCACCGGCTTTCGTAGTCTTGGTGACCAGGAAATCGACTCGTTGGCCGAGGCCATCGTCCGCGAGGTTAAGGTTAGAGCTCCCTTCTTAGGACTTTCAGACTTTGTGAACCGCCGCCTCACCGAGGATCCGACCGGTCGTAATGGCGCCATCGAGTCCGCTCTTGAGCAATCACTTCCCAATCGTGGTCAGAACCAACAGTTCCCGGTCGCCAAGCAAACCCTTCCAAATCAGGGGGGATTGGTTGCCCAAGGAAGTCCCCAGCAGTCTGACCTCACCCGTGGTGATCAGCTCCTGAAGCCAGCCTCGACTGGATACGGAACTCCCGGATACATTACCCAGGGAGATATTCTTCAGGTTATCGGGTCCGGACTCTCTGCCCGCTCGGATACCTTTACGGTCCGCGCTTACGGTGAGTCTCGCGATATCAATGGTAATATCCTCGCGAAAGCTTGGTGTGAGGCCATCGTACAGCGGACTCCGGAGCCTGTCAGACCTGATCAAATCACTGGATTGAACCCGCGGACGCCCGAAGATGGTGAAGTGAACTTCGGACGTCGTTTCCAGATTGTGTCCTTCCGCTGGCTCCACGCGGATGAGGTCTAGGCCCAGTCGCTGAAAGTGTATCTCTGTGAATTCAAGAGGCTCCGGTTCGCCGGAGCCTTTTTGTTTTTTCCACTCGACGCCTCACGGTTGCTGGGTGAATTTGCGCAGTAAGAACTTACTCTAACTGTTATGAAATCACTCACCCTATTTGCCTCGGCACTGATTGCCATTCCGTCACTACTCCAGGCCAAGGCCCCGAAGGAGCTTCTGAGAGAGGCGCAAGCCAATGCTGCCAAATCTAAAAAGGATGTCCTCATGATCTTTTCTGGCTCTGAATGGCATCCTCAAAGTAAGACATTCGAAGAGAAAATCTTAAAAACCGAACCCTTCAAGAAGGGTGTTGATAAGAATTTTGTCCATATACTCTTCAATGTGCCCCGAACCCGTGAAGAGGCACACAAGCACCTCCTCGAGTTTGAGCAAGACTACCATTTTCAAAACATCCCGTCGGCGATCCTAACCGATTTCCGGGGCAGGCCATATGCTTATTCTAGTGAGACCCGCGATAACGTTGACGAGTATTTGAAGCATCTTGGTGAACTGCACAAGGTCCGCGTGGAGCGTGACAAGGCCTTTGCAGCTGCCGCCAAGGAGAAGGGGCTCAAGCGGGCCGAACTTTATGTCAAGGCACTGAAGGCTTTGCCACAACAGATCATTCGCGATTATTACGCGCCGGAATTAACACTCATCGCTGATGCTGATAAAGATGGGAAGACCGGTTACGTGGCTGAGATTAAAAAAGCCGATGCACTTGAACAGGAGCAGGCCCGTTATAATCTAAATTTCCGTAATAAGAAGTATGACGAAATCATCAAAGCGTCGCAAAAGGACGGGAAGGGTCTCAAGGGTGAGGATGCTCAGCGGATTAAAATGTATGAGGTCCAAGCTCTCTACTCGTTGAAAAAGTATGACGAAGCTGTGGCTGCAATAGCCGCGATGAAGACGTTTGCTCCCGAGAGCGATCTGGGTAAGAAGGCCGACCAATTCACCACTCAAATCAAAGGCGCTAAAACCCGAGCGGAGAAGATGGCGGAGGCCAAGAAAAATCCCAAGCCAAGGAAGCCCATTGTTTCCAAGCCGGTCGCCATTGTTACCGATATCAATGAGCTGAAAAAAGACGCCAAGAAGGCGGAAGCTGACTTGGTGAAAGCAATCGCTGCCGAGAAAGATCTGCAGACGGCCAAGGCAGAATCCGATCAGAAGATCATTACTGCTGAAGCTGAGTTGAAGAAACTCCGCGATGGAGCTAAAAAGGCATTGGATACCTTGAAGAAGGCCGTAACCGAGCGTGAAAAATTGGCCCGCAAGGCCCAGGCCATGAAGGACGTGGTAGAAAATCACGAAGCGATGGAGAAGCGTAAGCGCGACATCAGCGAGCTGGAAAAACGTGCTTCAGATCTTCAAAAGCAGGCAGACGATCTCCGGAAGGAAGCTGACAAGATCAAGAAAGGAAAATAATACCGTGTTTCGCCTGATCCTCGCTCTGACCCTTCTTTGCCCCCTTCAAGGGGCTTGGCTCAAAAATCTTGATGAGGCCAAAAAACAGGCTGCCGAAGAAAAGAAGGACGTTTTTTTGGTCTTCTTGTCCACTGGCATTTCGGGGGCATGCGTACAATTCAACGAACGCGTAATCTCCCAAGGCTTGTTTCAACAGGCTATTGCAGATCGCTTTGTCCCGGTTCTTTTGGATGTCCCTCTGAAGCAGACGCCCGGAATGGTTTCACCGCTTGCGACCAATCGAATCGTGGCGGAAAAATTTGGGGTCGATCGCTATCCGACGACCGTTTATCTGAATTCCGAAGGTGTCATTTATGCTCGGGAGACTGGGGCGGCAATCGATGGTCCTCTGAAGCATGCAGCCAAGGTCATTCGTCGCTCCAAAGCCCAGGTGGCTCGATTGAAATCAATCGATGAAGCTTATCAAAAAGACGGGAGGGAGAAGGCGGAGGCTCTGGTTGAATTACTTAAGAGCACACCACGGGGCGCCGATCCCTCCCTTAATGCCGAACATCTGGAGGAGCTGGCAAAACTCGACCCTGAAGATACGCTGGGGTTCCGAAAAGCTCATCTCGCTGAAAAGGGGTTTGTGAATCTTGATCGTGCTATCAAAGAGGTCTTCCATAAGGATTCTTACGAAGAAGTCGTGAAGTTGGTTGATGGTTATCTTGCTGAATTTGATCCTAAAGGATCCTTGTTGCAAAAAGCGCTCTTTCCAAAACTGGCGGCCTTAAATCATGGCAGGCAAATTGAGGAGGCCATTAAGGCCGCAGAAACTGTTATCGCGGTCGATGCTAATTCCTCCCATGGCAAGCTTGCCGCCCAAATTTTGAAGCGGCTCAAATCACGGTAGCAGGGCAGCATGCTAAAGCGGCCTGCCGTAAGAGTCGCAGCGGCTGTGCCATCCTGCTCTCCAACGCGATTCGCCGCGAGATTTCGGAGAATTGGTAATTCGCAGATCGAGTCTTCTCTTTGCAGCTAAACCAAACTCTTGCGCGGATGCCTGCCCGGAAGGCACATTCTTCATTTCCATAAGAACCCACATCAGCCCCCATCCCTGATTATTATATCGTTCGGTTGGGTTTGTTCCGTCACCCTTAAAATTGACGTAGTCGACCAAGGCATAAACACCGCTCGCGCTTGATGCAACTTTGTCGTAATTCGCTTTGATCCGCGTACGTTCTTGGACTTGTGCGGCATTCATGATCTTGGGGAGAGCCGCCCGTGATTTGTAAGCAATGAATTCGGTTTGTACCGTGATGTTTCTCGCCAGCCAATTACGGAGGCCTGTTAATTGAGATCCATTGAAATCGCGTGTGAAGGAGGCTTTATTAGGCCACGGGCAGGCAGATCGTCTTCCGACTGTAGGAACTTGAAGGCCTCTCCGAGTTGCATAGTTGACGAATTCCGGCCAGGTCTCGGTCCATCGTCCGTTGAAGCCTTCGGGATACCAAATGAAGTGTCCTATTCCGAGTGATGGAAATTCCTCCCCGTCATTCCAATGAGTGAGCCCGGTGACCTCTCCTCCCGATTCGTTTTGCCAGATTTTACGGCCAATCGATGATTTTTGAGCTGCGGTTAGCTTTAGTGCTCCGGCAGCTGGGGTTGTTGTTACGACTGGAGAACGAGGTCTGGACTGCAGACTCTGGCCATTCGGAGGGTCTGCCGAGCATGCGGACACGAGGCAAAGAACAGGCAGAGCGAATCGAGCAACTTGCATAACGAAGAGAATGCGCTCAAACTCCCACTATCGCAATGGACAAAAATGAACTTCTTAGGGTCCTCAGTCCGAGTCTACACGATATTGTGAAGATTCTTCTGACAGCCGTCATTATTCTTATCGTGACCAAGCTTCAGCTTTTGAGCGATCGACTTTCCGCCCTTCTGATCGCTCTTCCTCTCACTTCCATCCTCGCGATGATCTGGATGAGGCATGAAAGCAAGGTTCCTGATCAGGCCACTCGAATCGAAAGTATTGCGAATCATGCCTACTATACCTTCTGGTTCGTGCTCCCGACCCTCCCGATGTTTTTGGTCATTCCTTGGATGCTTCGTAAGGGTCACGGTTTCTACTTCACTCTCTTTGTGAATGCCGCTCTCACCACTGTCCTTTTTTGGCTGTTGGTTATGACTCTCAAAAAGTTTACCAACATCGAATTGATGTAATGAAACTCTTCTTCTGTTTTCTTCTTTCTACAATGTTCCTTACTGCGAAAAACCGTCTCTCCGAAGCTGATGCCAAGCGCTTTGTTGATCTCGCTCTTGCCGGGTTGAACCGGGAGTTTCCCAATAAGCCTGGAAATGTTCTGACCTCCCCTGAGGATGCCAAAACTCCCAGCCAACTCACGCCTGTCTTTTTTGGTCACTTCGATTGGCATTCATCGGTGCATGGTCATTGGACTTTGGTTCGTCTTGTCCGGCTTTTTCCCAAAGCAGAATGGAATCAGTCGGTGCGAGCTAAATTGGCTGAAAAGCTCACCCGCGAGGGTCTTGCAAAAGAGGCGGTTTACTTAAAAACGAATCCATCATTCGAGCGCATGTATGGATGGGCCTGGGCCTTGCGCCTCGGGATCGAACTTCGCGCGCTTGATGATGAGCAGGGAAATGAATGGGCCGCTTTCTACCGCCCCGTCGAGGATACTATCGTCGCGAATGCCAAATCGTATCTCCCCAAACTTGATTGGCCCATTCGGTGCGGTTTCCACCCTGAATCGTCCTTCGCCCTCGGGCATATGTTGGACTGGGCGAGGGCGACGGGAGATCAGGAATTTGTGGATCTTTTGACCAAAAAGGCAAAAGGGTTTTACTTGGGCGACGTGGCTTATCCGGTTCGTTATGAACCTAGTGGGAACGATTTTTTCTCGCCAGGTTTGAATGAAGCAGACCTCATGCGCCGGGTTCTCCCGTCTGCTGAATATCGCGCTTGGCTTGAGAAATTCTTTCCGGGATTTGAGCTGGGAAATCTCATTTCGCCGGTCACGGTAAGTGATTTTGAAGATGGCCATTTGGTTCATCTCGTTGGATTAAATTTGAACCGGGCGTGGAACCTGAGGGGGATTGCAAGCGCGTTGGAAGGGGAGCCAAAACCCGAGCTATTGAAGGTTGCGGATTCTCACGAAAAGGCGGGCCTTCGTGACGCCATCAGTGGGCACTACGAAGGTGACCATTGGTTGGGAACCTTTGCGGTTTATCTTTTAACAGGGGCCGGGGAAGCCGGGAATCAGTGATGAGTTTAGACAAGATCAACAGCCTTCTCGGGGCGCTTTCGACCAATCCATTTTATCAGGAAAAGTTGGGTGGGTTGACATCAGTCTCTTCGCTCGAAGAATACTCTGTGAAGGTGCCCTTCACTACCAAGGCTGAGCTGGCGGCGGATCAAAAACTCCACCCACCTTATGGGAGCAATTTGACATTCCCGCTCGAAAGTTATCATCGCTTTCATCAAACCAGCGGGACCAGTGGTCAGCCCATGATTTGGCTCGATGACAAGGAGGGCTGGAGGTGGCTTTGCGACAATTGGGCGTGGGTCTGGGAGAAGGCCGGAGTGACACCCGGGCAGGCTGCTTTTTTTCCTTTCTCCTTTGGTCCGTTTTTGGGCTTTTGGGCGGGTTTTGAATCAGCAGCCGGGCTTGGGGTCCGAGCCATCCCGGCAGGTGGACTATCCAGCGAAAATCGTCTTAAAATGATGGAGCGTTTGCGCCCTGAAATTTTGTGCTGCACTCCGACTTATGGACTGCGCTTGGCTGAAGTCGCAGATGATGCTCGAAGTCTGGGTGTTCAGAAAATCATCGTGGCAGGCGAGCCCGGTGGAAGCCTACCCGAGATTCGGAACCGCCTTGCCGGGGCGTGGAATGCCGAGGTGGTTGATCATCACGGCATGACCGAGATTGGTCCGGTGACGGTTGGGGATATTGCAGATCCCGGTCGCCTGCTGGTTCGCCATGAGGCCTACTTTTGCGAGGTCATCAATAAGGATGAGCAGGGAATTGGTGAGTTGGTTCTTACGACCTTGGGGCGTCATGGTTCGCCGATATTGCGTTATCGGACCGGCGACTTGGTGCAGCCGGACGATGACTTTGCGCTCAAGGGTGGAATCATCGGACGTGTCGATGACATGGTGGTGGTGCGTGGGGTCAATCTTTATCCGGGGGCCGTCGAAGAGGTGGTGCGTTCGGTGCAGGGAATCGCGGAATACGAAGTCCTGATCGAAGAGGTGAATTCCATGGCGGAAGTTCGCTTGCGCGCCGAAGGGGCGGGAGCCCGTGAATTGGAAGGCCGCTTGCGCGAGGTCTTCAGCCTGAGAATTCCTGTTGAGGAAGTTCCGGTTGGAACACTCGAGCGATTCGAGATGAAGTCGAAGCGCTGGAAGCGGAAGAGTTGAGGACTGATGGTTACTTTCGCCAGCCAACCGGTTGGGTCCACGCTTGTTCCTTTTGGCCTGAGTAAGATGGGTTTGAATGCTCGTGAGTTGAGGTGACTACGGCACGAACATAGAGTTCATCTCCGCTAAGTTGATACTCGGCGGTGGTGCCGGAGATGGTTGCAAAGACTGCTCCAGTTTCATCAGGATTGCTGCGTCGGGTACCGATGAATTTGGTTTCAAATTCGGCACCCTCGACCGGAGTGATGTCAATGACGTGTTTTCGGGATCCCCGGTCGTATGTGACTTCCTTGAGTTCAACGCCGGTTGACGCGTAAAATTCTCCCCGCTCCATGGACTCCACCAATTGGTCGGCATCCAATTCCTCGGCCCAAACCATCACCCAGCCGCGTCCCGGAGAAACGTTTCCTCCGTGGTAATTGTGGGAGTCGTCGGTGGCTACCCCGAAGAGCGGGGGAGCATCGTGGACGAGCATGCGAAGAGTGCTGGCCATGTCCCAAATTGCCTCATCACTGGGATGCTCTGTATCGCCGAGGTGGTTGATGCCGGGGTGGCCATTGTAGACTTCGAAAAATTGCTCTTCGAC
>JBDNAG010000203.1:0-14557 GCA_039768565.1 Akkermansiaceae bacterium
GGCAACGGGAGCTTTGATTTCCCTTTTCTGATCTTGGGCCCGAGTGACCGCAGTGCAGAGAATAAGGATTGAGGGGAGAAATAAGTGTTTCATGTTCGGTGTTTTCTAAAGGATATGGCACTTTGATCGAACCATTTCTCTGATAAAAAGTTGTCAAAGCTAGCAATCTGAGGCCGCTCAGCGTTTCGCGGTTGGGGGGATTTTACGACGGTTCTTAAGGTAGATTCATCTCCCATTCATAGTTGTTTACTAGTCTTTCTAAATGAACGCTGGTTCCAGAAGCCCGCAATCGGATAAAAAATGAAAAGATTTGTGATAATGGTGCAACTCGATGCACTTCTTGGGGTTCAATGGCTGTCAGCCAAATGACGGCCCGAAGCACCGACCGGCCTTCAGATTTCTCCAATTAATGAACAACCGAGCAAAGAAACAGCATTCCTCTTCAGGCGCCCAATTTTTGGGTTTGAGGGTTTTTGGCGGTGCTAGTTTTTTCGGGGTTTTGTTCGTCGCGATGATTTTGGCGGCGAAAGCGCAATTCACGGGTTCGGAGAACTTTTCAGCTCCCCTGAGGCAGGATAAATGGTTTCCCTTTGTAAAAGGGAATGGGGGTATTTCGTTGTCGAATCAAAGGTTCAATTTCATCTCTCCGTCTTCGGTCGGAGATCACGAGGCCGGATTGGCTTGGGTCAACAACTTAGTTAGGAATTCCGAAGATTGGGAATTTCAGATTGATGTTGGGAATACATTGAGTGTGTCCAATTCTTCCCGCTATGGCGCGGTGGGTATTTATGTGGCTAATCTCAATGACGAGAGCGACCTCGCTTATCTCGAGTTTTATAGCACCTATTTTGATGAGCAGGGACGACCGGTCCGTGGTTTTACGGCTGGATTGAAAAATAATGGCGCGGAACTTCACGAGGGAGATACTTTCGAACTTCCTTTTGAGATTGGAGCCCTGCGAGCCAAGTTTGATAGCAGCGAGAGGTCGTTGTCGTTCTACTTTCACACGGGATCAGTTGCGGAAGGTTATTTTTGGCAATTTTTAGCAAAATACGGGTTGGATGGGAGCGATGGAACGGAGGGTAATGCGAATTGGTCTATGCCTTTTAATGCGGAATTCGATGTCGGCTGCTATGGGGCTGCTGTAGGAACGCGGTCATCAATCGGCCAACTTACGGTCGACAATTTTACGGCGGATGGGACCACGCTAGGCGTGCATAGGGTGGACTTTGAAATGGATGCAAACGTCGATGCAGCAGGTGAGTTAGTCGACTTAAGTTGGTTTTCCTTCGATGGCTTGGATTACGTTGTCCAGGTTTCCCCCGATCTTAAATCGTGGTCCAATTTTGCCACGGTTCGTGGAACAGGAACATATGCCGGACTGAAGGTCCCATTAAACACCCCTGAATGTCCTGCATACTACCGTATCTACTCAAGAATTCCCTGATCTTCACTTTCTTATGTCTTCACTCGCAAAAACCAACGAATCCACTTGTGGAGAAGTTCCAACGAATCCGACGTTATCAGCAGGCCCGGTGATGGCAGACCGACCCGAGCTTCCTGAAGTATCTTACGATTTTCGTGGCGACCGATTCTGGCGTAAGATCCCCGGCTGGAGCGATGTCACCGCCAAGGAATTTGGTGACTATTCTTGGCAGCAGAAGAATAGCGTTACTTCGCTTCCTCGAGTGGGCAAGGTGTTGCAACATCTGCTGTCGGATTCTCTCGCCGAGGATATCGAGGCTGGGCTTAAGCGCACGCCGATGAATATCAGGATGACTCCTTACATTTTTTCTCTGATCGATTGGGAGAACGCGATTGACGATCCAATTCGCAAACAGTTTCTGCCACTTGGATCTCAGTTCTTTGATGATCATCCGTGTTACATGGACGATTCCCTCAACGAAGATGGAGATAAGGCCACTCCTTATTTGACCCATCGCTATCCGGACAAAGTCCTCTTTCTCCCCATCACGCTTTGCCCTGTTTATTGTTCGTATTGTACGCGAAGTCGGGTTGTCGGTGGCAGCACGGCGGTGAAAAGCAAGTCGACCTATGGCGCCACTCATGGCGAGTGGGAATCGACATTCCAATACATCCGCGACAATCCACAAATTGAGGATGTAGTCATCTCTGGGGGTGATGCTTTTCTCCTTCGTCCTGCACAGATCAAGCAGATCGGAATGGCGCTTCTCGATATCCCTCATATTCGGCGGATCCGTTTTGCCACCAAAGGGATCGCAATCTTACCGATGAAGATTCTGACCGATGAAAAATGGATGGCGGCACTTGAGTTGGTTTGCAAGACCGGACAGCAGCGGATGAAGGAGGTTTGCATCCACACTCATTTCAGTACTGAAAACGAGATGTCGAGCTGGACCTTACTGGCGATGCAGGAACTTGTGAATCGAGGCATCAAAGTGAGGAATCAATCGGTTCTGATTCGTGGTGTGAACAATTCGTTTGACGTGATGTATCGGACAATCAAAAAGTTGGCCTATCTCAATATCCAGCCCTACTACATCTACGTTCACGATATGGTTCCCGGGTGCGAACACCTCCGGACTACGATCGCGGAAGCCTGTGATCTCTCGAAACGAATTCAGGGAAGTATTGCTGGATTTAATACTCCGCGGGTGGTGTGTGATGCACCGGGCGGAGGAGGTAAGCGCGAGGTGTCAAGTTACGATAGCTATGATCCCGATCTTGGGATTTCGAGCTGGAGTTCTCCAAGCGTGAGAGGAGACAAGACTTTCCATTACTACGATCCAATCGATCAACTGTCGGAAACCGGACAGGAGTTTTGGAAGAATCGGGATGGACTTGAGGAACGACTTGCGGAGATCAAGTCGAGGGGTGTGAGCGGGACTGAGCCAGCATAAAAATGGCAGTCAAAATCTCAGACTCAGTCCTGGAAAAGCAGTGGTTGGCGGAAGCTGGACCTCTGTTGCTTCATGAACTTTTTGAGCGTCAGGTTGGGAAAACCCCTGATGCTGTTGCCTTGATCTCGGATGAGCGGGAGCTGAGTTATCGGGAGCTGGACGAGCGTGCAAACCAACTCGCCAATTATCTGGTTCAGAAGGTCGTGAAGCCGGGTGATCTTATTGGGCTTTATGCGTCTCGGTCGGAAGTCTCGGTGGTGGCTATCTTGGGAATTTTAAAATCGGGAGCGGGCTATGTTCCCATTGATCCTGCTTTTCCGGAAGAGCGGATCCGTCACATTCTCGATGATGCTGATGTCTCCGTCGTCTGTTCGCTGGAGTCGTTGCAAGATGATCTCAGCGAGTGGTATCACGGTGAGATTGTTTCTTTGGATGGAGCAGAGGGAGTTGAGTTGATTCAAGCGGCTTCTAATGTTCCCGTTGAAGTGAGTTATGATGATAGTAATCTTTGCTACGTGATTTATACCTCCGGGACCACTGGGAAGCCGAAGGGGGTGATGACGGAGCATCGTAATACGGTGCGCTTCGTGCATGCCTTTAACGAGGTCTGCCAAGTGGTTCCCGAGGATCGAATCTATCATGGCTTTTCTTTGGGTTTCGACGGCTCGGTGGAGGAGATGTGGTTGGCATTTTCGAATGGGGCTTCTCTGGTGGTTGGTCCTCAGGAATCGGGAGCCCTTGGAAACGAAGTGGCGGCGTGCATCAAGAAACATGGTGCGACCTTTTATTCAACAGTTCCAACTGCGCTCACCATGATCACGGATGAGCTGAGGTCGGTTCGTGTTCTCATCGTGAGTGGTGAGCAATGTCCGCCGGAGCAAGTTGCGAGGTGGGCGGTCAATGGACGTCGGATGCTGAATGTCTATGGGCCGACCGAGGCGACGGTGAACACGACTGCTGCCGAGTGTCGTCCGAACCAACCGGTGACGATTGGTGTCCCGCTTCAGGGCTATGATCTTTACCTTCTTGATGGCGAACGGAAGCCTTCGCCCAAGGGGGAACCAGGAGAGCTTTATGTCGGGGGGGGAACTCTGGCTCGTGGTTATCTCAACCAGCCAGATGTGACGGCGAAGGCCTTCATGGACGTGGAGTTGGAGGGGGAAGTGAAGCGGCTTTATCGCACGGGTGATTTGGTCAGGTGGGATGAAAAAGGAGAGCTTCTTTTTCTCGGTCGCATTGATACCCAGGTTAAGATTCGAGGTTATCGAATCGAGCTTGCTGAAATTGAAGCGCTTCTTTTGGAGCAGGAAGGGATCCAGTCTTCGGTCGTCAATGTGGTGGAAGAGGGCGGGGTGAAAGAGCTGGCCGCCTATGTGGTTCATGAAGATGGAGCGGATGAGCTGGACCGTGGTGAACTTCACGCGACCTTGAAGGCGAAACTGCCGGTCTATATGCTCCCAAAGTACTTGGACGAGCTCTGTGAGCTTCCAACTTTGACCAGTGGTAAGGTGAACCGCCGGGAGCTTCCAGACCCGGTGCAATTGTTCCGCGGGAAAAAGAGGGAGGTTGAAAATCCTCCGACTACGGCAATGGAGATTGCCCTGGCTGAGATCTGGGGCGGTTTTTTCACGGGAGTCGAACCTAACACCTGTGATGATTTTTTTACCGAGTTGGGCGGGCACTCAATGCTTGCGGCCCAGATGGTGACGAAGGTCCGGGAGGATTTGCACGTCGATGTTGCCCTCCGTGAAGTTTACAAAAATCCGACGCTCGGTGAGTTGGCCAAATTTCTGGAAGGGCAGGAGACCCAGAGCGAAATCGAAGATCAAGTTCCTCGCTCAAAAAGGGATCGTCCTCGGAACGGTTTGAACCGGCCGTCGGTCGCCATCATTCAGGCCGTGGGGATTTACGGGATTTACGCCATCCTAACCGCTCTCGCGCTGGGAGCATTCTACATGTTTTGGCGGGTCTGGACTCATCCCACGATGAGCACCGCCGGAGTGGTTGCTTGGATCACGGCAATTATAACTCTTAGCTACCCGGCGTTGGTTCTTTCCAGTGTTGTGGTGAAGTGGGCGGTCATTGGGCGTTACCGGGCCGGGGCTTATCCGGTTGGAGGGTCTTATTATTTACGATGGTGGTTTGTGACCCGATTCCAAGCTCTTGCAGGAACGGGATTCCTTTCGGGAACGCCGCTTCTCAGTCTCTACTATCGCTTGATGGGCGCGAAGCTGGGAGAAGGCTGCGTCATCGATTCGGCCCTATGTGGCTGTTTCGATATGATCGAAATCGGCTCGGGAACTTGTATCGGAAATGAAACACAACTTCTCGGGTCGCGGGTCGAAGGAGGATACTTGAAGATTGGGCGGGTCTCGATTGGAGAGAATTGCTACATCGGAATCCACTCGGCTCTCGGTCTGAACATCACGATGGAAGATGGGACTCATCTGGATAATCTCTCTCTTCTTCATGATGGCACGAGCATTCCAGCGGGTGAAAGTTGGAGTGGTTCTCCGGCACAAAATGCTAGGGTTTCATTGCCCACCGCTGATAGTGGGAGCACTCCGAAACGTGGCTTTCTGTTTGGGTTTCTTCATCTCCTTCAGATCTACTTGATGGGATTGATTGCGGCTCTCTCGTTCTTGCCCGTCTTCGCCTCTATTTATTATGCCTACTCGTGGGGCGGTTGGGGACTGACTGCATTTGCGGTATTGCTTGCGGGTCCGCTTTCGCTGATTTTCTACTGCTTGATGGTCGTCTTGGTGAAGTATGCCGTGATGCCTCGGACCAAGACTGGAGTCTATCCAGTCGAGAGCTGGTTTTATTTGCGAAAGTGGTTTGTTGATACTTTTTATCGGACGAGCCGGGCGGTTGCGTTGCCTCTCTACACGACGATTTTTTTTCCGACGTGGCTTCGCATGTTGGGTGCAAAAATTGGCAAGTTTGCCGAGCTTTCGACCGTGAGTCAGTTTTCTCCGGATCTGATGAAGCTGGGTGAACGGAGCTTCTTTGCGGATGGCTCAATCATTGGCGGTCGCCGTTTTCACAATGGCATGGTCGAGGTGGGCTTTTCCGAAGTTGGTGACCGAAGCTTCATTGGAAACAGCGCGATGTTGCCAATCAATCGTCCGGTTGGAGATGATTGTCTGGTAGGCTGCATGTCACTGCCTCCCACCGAGCATGAGAAAACTCCGGATGGCACGGACTGGCTCGGCTCTCCTTCCTTCGGACTTCCACACCGCCAAATCGTCGGAAACTTCGACGCCTCGGTGACTTATCAACCCACGGCGAAGCTCGTCTTCCAACGATGCGCGGTGGATACGATGAGGATCTTGTTTCCCTCGATTGTCACCTTTGTCTTTTTCGCTCTCTATGTGGCCTTCGTCTTTTTCTCCTATGCCCGGTGGGGAGAGTTAGTGACCTTCTTTCTAGCAACGGGTGTTTCGCTGTTCCTCGATATAATCGCCTGTCTTTTAGTGGTGGTTTACAAGAGGGTCCTCGTTGGGAAAATTAAACCTGGGATTCATCCGCTTTGGTCCATGTTCGTCTGGAAAAACGAGGCCGTCAACGGAGCCTACGAATCGATCGCGGCACCTTCCTTCGTTCCCATGCTTGGAACGCCGTTCCTGGCTCCGTATCTGAGGCTTCTTGGGTGCAAAGTCGGCAAGGATGTTTATCTGGGCACGACGCTTTTTTCGGAATGGGATCTCGTTGAAATCGGTGACCATGTCGAACTCAATGCTGGGGCGGTCGTGCAGAATCACCTTTTTGAGGATCGGGTGATGAAGGCCTCTCAGCTGAAGATCGGCGACAGTTGTTCGGTGGGGAACATGGCGGTCGTGCTTTACGATACCGAAATGAAAGATGGAGCTGAGCTTGCTCCGCTTTCGCTTTTGATGAAAGGGGAAACCGTTCCCGAAAAGACGCGTTGGTGTGGCATCCCCACGGCCCGCGATTCTGTTTCCGAGGAAATTGAACCGGTTCCGGAAGCGGAAGAACTTGTCGTTCCTGCAGCCGATCTTCGTAATCGTATCTCGGCTATGGATATTCTGCGTGGCTTCGCGGTATTCGGAGTTTTGCTCATGAATATCCGCTCCTTTGCCGGCCCTAGCATCGGAGGAGTCAATCCGCCCGAGGTGAGCAATGAGTTCATCTGGAATCGCTTCGCTTACTACTTTACTGACATCTTTGCGGATCAGAAATTCATGGCGCTTTTCTCGCTTCTTTTTGGGGCGAGCTTGATTTTGATTTCGCAGAGTCTCAAAGAACGTGGCCGGAATGTCCTTGGTGTTCTTTCCTTGCGATACTTCTGGCTCCTGCTGCTCGGGTTGGCCCATTTTTTCCTTCTTTGGAATGGAGATGTGCTAGCTGTTTATGCTCTTTGCGTCATCCCCTTGGTATTGCTTATGCGGATCCCGGCGGCTTGGCAACTCGGTCTTGGGGTGATCATTTTTATTCTTCCGGCATTTTTCGATGCCGGGATTCAGAATTCATTGCCGGATCTCGATGAGGAAAGCCGGGCTTCGCTTGATGGGTATTGGCATCCGTATGTGAAAGATCTGGAAGCCGATAAGATCCTGCATCTCGAAGGTTCGTGGGCGGAGCAAATCAAAATCCGTTGGGTGAAAGAAACGGAACCTGCGGCCAACTTGGGCGAGGCTTATTTGATCGCCTCCTTATGGGGGAATTTCTTTGCCCGTTCGCTGGGGATGATGCTCATCGGAATGGCTCTCTTTCGTTGGAAAGTCCTCTCTGCGGGTCGCAGTCTTCGTTTCTATCGTCGATTTGTTTGGTTCGGCTTCGGAGTGGGCATCCCAGTCACGCTTTATGGTCTTGAGACCACCTTGTTTCACGAATGGAGTTGGGACTTTGCGATTTTCCAAGGGCGTATTCCGAATCACCTCGCGACCATCCCCATGGCTCTTGGCTACATCGGGCTCATCATGCTCTGGGTGAAGTCGGAGCGCCTCCAGCAAGTCCAAATGTGGTTGGCCAATGTGGGACGCGTGGCGTTGAGTTGTTACATTGGTCAGACTCTGATCTGTATTTTTATTTTCTATGGCGTTGGGCTGGGCCTTTATGGTCAATTCGATTTTCTGGAACAGCTCGGGGTGGTCCTTCTCCTTTGGTTGCTTCAGCTCTTCTTTGCCAATGCCTTGCTGAATCGCTTCCAACAGGGACCGCTTGAATCGCTCTGGCGTCGTCTGAGCAGAGCTAAAAAACCTACCTCCACCGAGCTATGAATGTGCCGCCCAACAAACTTGGAAACGAGCGCATTGTCGCTATCGATATTCTTCGCGGATTTGCGGTTTTAGGAATTCTTCTGATCAATATCAGGTCCTATGCGATGCCGGACATTGCGCTCTCCAACCCATCGGAATATGGAAGTGATGCTGCCCATAATCGATTCGCTTACAATCTGACCTATGTTCTGGCGAAGCAGAAATTCATGGCAATTTTCTCCATGCTTTTCGGTGCCAGCGTTTTACTTTTCACGGATCGCTTACTTCAAAAAGGGAAAGGGCCTCGGGCGCACTTCGTGCGTAACGGATGGCTCCTTCTTTTTGGGTTGGCTCATCTGATTTTAATCTGGAGCGGTGATGTTCTTTTGGTTTACGCCGCTTGTGCATTTCCTCTCTATTTTCTGCGGAAACTTCCGCCACGGTGGCATTTGTCACTGGGGCTGATGGTCTTTTTTGTTCCAGTTTTGATCACCGGATTGGTCCACAACCAGATCCCCAATTTTGATCAGGAAGGGCAGGATCTTTTCTATGATCTATGGCACCCGGATCCAGAGGATCTGGAGAAAAATGTGGAGAGGTATCGCGGTGATTATCAGACCCAGGTCGCTAAGCGATGGGAGTATGAGACCGACTTGGGAAGCACCGGGCCTCAGCGAATTCTCACCGCGAGTTTGTGGGGGAATTACTTTGCGCGCTCGCTCGGAATGATGCTGTTTGGAATGGCGCTATATCGCTGGGGCGTCTTTGGAGCAAAGCTCAGTGCTCGGGCCTATCGGAGGATGGTGTGGTTGGGATTCGGAATTGGAATTCCTTTTTGCCTCATGGGGCTGGAATATAATCTCTACAATTCTTGGGATTGGAAACTCTGCTACTTTTTCGGTCGAATTGGAAATTTCCTGGGGACGGGGCCGGTTGCGATCGGATACATTGGGCTCGTCATGCTGTGGTGCCAAGGGCCACAGTTTCCGTGGTTGAAGGCACGATTCACCGAAGTTGGTCGAACCGCGCTTTCGTGTTATATTGGGCAGTCGCTCATCGCCACCTTCATTTTCTATGGCTTCGGACTGGGGCTTTATGGGAAAGTCGACTATCTCCTCCAATTGGT
Organism: Akkermansiaceae bacterium; assembly: GCA_039768565.1. Classification (GTDB taxonomy): domain Bacteria; phylum Verrucomicrobiota; class Verrucomicrobiia; order Verrucomicrobiales; family Akkermansiaceae; genus SW10. The sequence goes on from JBDNAG010000203.1 coordinate 9,231, forward strand.
CTTTGTGTTGGGTATTTGGGCTCTTCAAATTTCACTCGTTCGGTTCTGGTTGAAGCACTTCCGCCAAGGACCTTTGGAATGGTTCTGGCGTTGTTTGACCTACCTCCGGTTGCAGCCACTCCGTCGTGCTAAGGAGGAATCCAATCAACCGCGGTCTTGAAGGGATTTTTCATCAATCTGGGGCTCTGCGCCGTGATTTCCGTATCTGGAACGGCGGGCGAACCTGCAAATGAAAAGACAGGATTCTTGGACGATTTAGACTACGGATTTTGGGTTGATTGGTCTAGTCGTAACACATCGAGGGGTCGGGATTTTCTAGATGGGGAAGGAGCCTTTTCACAGGGGGCTTATCTCGGTAGCCGCAACTTTGGGATCGAGCTGAACCGAGCTGGAGCGATGGAAGATGGCACCAAGCAGTTCAATTTCGATCTCTATTACTTTCGTGAGTTTGACAGTTTTTCTGTTTCCGGAGCATATGGATATTCTGATTGGGAAAGTGACGATATTAGAATCGATGGGAACAACGTCTCGGCTGGAATCACCTACTTTGATCTTCCCGCAGGTCTCTGGATTTCAGGTGATGTGGAGTATTCGATTGATCGCGATGGATTCTTTTCTGATTTCTCAGTCGGATCTGATCTTGAGCTTTATGATTGGTTGACGCTCACTCCGAAAGTGAGTGTCGGTTTTAATTCAGGTTTTTTCGATGAGGGGCATGAAGGGTTTAATCATATCGTAGCCAGTCTAGTGGCTGATTTTTTCCTGACAGACCATTTCCGTTTAACTGCCTCGGCGGCATACAACTGGGCTCTCAATCGCGAGACTGATTTTGTGAGATACCCTGATGATGCTATCTTAGATAACTTTTTTTGGACGGGATTTACCTTGTCTTTCGATGGAGATGATCAGCGATCTCGAAAACGAAAAGTTTCATCTCAAGATGCGTGGCAAATTTCCCTCGGAACCTCCACTTGGGCGACTGCACTGCTTGGCTCATTCGCGATTGATTCCGATGCGCGGAGTGCCGTCTCACAGATTGACGATTCTTATGATCAGTTTCATACGGGGCTTTCGATTGAAGCGAACCGGGGTCCGTGGAGCATTCTTTTGGAAGGAAGTTACGCTAGCTTCGGGGCGGAAGTTCCTCCTCCATTGCCCATCTTTGCTCCATCGCCGGTTGAAGTTCGAACGGCGGAAGTCCAACTAGCGGGAGGGTTTAGGGTTCATGAAGACCTCCGAGCCTGTATCGACTTGCTTGCTGGAGTTCGATTCAATTATCTTGGAACCGAGGATCAATTTAGTGATGCGGGAGGCCGTAAAATAAATTGGCTGGATCCTTCCGTTGGAATTCGTGCTCGAGTGGAATTGCTTGATAACTTTTATGCATCAACAAGGGCAGAGCTCGGCGGATTTGGGATGGGTTCCGATCACTTCTGGCAAGTAGACATCGGACTAGGCTACGAATTGACAGATCATCTTTCGGTGGAACTTCGATACCAGCATTTCGAAGCCGATTACGCTCAGGACGACAGCGATGTTCAACTATCCTTCAAAGGGCCAAAGGTCGGGGTCAACTATCGTTTTTGATGAGAGATCCTGGAGTTTCCAAACAGCAATTGAGGGTCTAGCCTTCTCGCACGAATGACACAATTTCCCGGTCTTCCAACCCGAGATGAGATCCATCTTTGGGTCGCTACTGGGCTTTTGTCACCGGATTTGGACACAGCATTGGATATAGTTGCACCTGAAGAACAAGAGCGTGCTCGACGGTTTAGGTTTGAGACTGATCGTTGGCGCTACCTTGGGGGGGCCCTCCTGCAAAGGCTCGTTCTTGCTCGATACCTTTCATGTTCTTTTGAGGACGTTTCATACTCGCGAAATCAGTGGGGCAAACCATCGATGGACCGGAGTCACAACTCTGCGATTCAGTTCAGCCTTTCGCGGTCTCATAAAGTCGCCCTTTTCGCAGTTTGTGAGGGAGTAGAAGTCGGAGCAGACCTGGAATATGGCCTTGGGAAGAATGCCAGAGATTTAGGGGTGGCCGGGATTTTCTGTCGAGAAGAACAGGCCTTTGTTTCGCGAGCAGCTGACCCAAACCGGGCCTTCTTCGAAATCTGGGCTCGCAAAGAAGCTTACATCAAAGGGATAGGACGCGGTCTCTCCCATCCCTTGGGAGAGTTTGATGTCACTCCGGGAAAATCGATTGTTCATGATTGGTCAGTCGATACACCAAGCCAAGCTTGGCAGGTGCGTTCAATTGAGCTTCCTGATGTTGGATATGGCGCTGCAATTGCGACACCCTGGTCATCTCCATCAATCGAGATGATCGAGATCGATAGTGGTGAATTGCTGGCGGTTCTTTGAGCCTCAGAGAGTGTCTTCTCTTGGCGGTCTCACGGCGTCAATTGATTCAACTGAAGATTATATCTACTTCTTTAAGGCTCCGATCTATGATCTGCGAGAAGTTGCAATTCCAGAAATGGTCCATAAGATGAAATTTGTGCCGAGTACTATTGGTGTATCAGAGCTGGAAGTTGACCCGATGTGCTCGGCTTGGGCGATTCACAAAAACGGGTCAATGGGTTACATGTACACACTGACCGAAGTTGAATTCAAGAACTGGCTCGAGATGCAAAAATAGGACCGCGATTCGAATCAATACTCCACCTCCGAAGGCCGCGCCGAACTCGAGTTGCTTTGGAGGGGGCGAGTGATCGATCCTTAGCGGATGACGATGCAAAGTCTCTCTTCTGACAAATGAGTTGCTACATCGGGGCGATTCTTCGGCTGCCAACGTCGGTGGTTTTCATGACGTGATCATTGAAGCTTTCGAGGATGAGACGGTTTTTGATTTCGGAAGAAGCTGGGTCGTCCCAGAGATTTTCAAATTCGTGGGGATCGGCTTCGAGGTCAAAGAGCTCGCCGAGGCTTTCGCGATGGTAGGTGATAAGCTTGTATTTCTTGGTGCGATACATCGTCGCGAAGGACTCGTTTCCATTACAGAATTCTTTGGCGAGGGCGTCGAAGTATTCCGAACGAATACTATTGCGGTGGTGATCGGCGGGAGCATCGCCGGCTAGAATCGGCTTCAGGCTTGTGCCCTGGAAATATTCGGGGAGTTCGATGCCTGCGAAATCAAGAATGGTCGCGCTCATATCAAGAAGTTCGACGAGGGCCTCACTTTGCACGTTCGCTTTGATGGACTCCGGGCAGTTGAAGATGAGTGGAACGCGGACCAGGCCGTCGTAGAACCGGCAGCCTTTTAGGAGGAGACCATGGTCGCCGAGGGATTCTCCGTGATCGCTTGTGAAAATGATGATGGTGTTTTCGCGTTGACCAGTCTCGTCGAGGCGCTGGATGATACGCGCCAATTGATCGTCGATGAGAGCGATCATGGCATAGTAGAGGGCCTGAATCTTTTTCGCGTCGCGTTCTTCGGGAGTGAGCGCTTCGGTTTGGAAATCGACGGGGCTGAGCTTGGCCTGCGCGGCGAGATCGGACTCACGGAAGTGCGGACCGGGCATCGTTTCAGGGTCGAATTTCTCGGCGTATCCTTTGGGTGGGATGAAGGGTGGATGCGGATCGTAGGGGTTGATGTTGAGCATCCAGGGCTTGTCGATGGACTCGGCTTCATCGAGAAATTCCAAGGCTCGTTCGGTGGCCCAGGTAGTCTGATGATATTCCGCAGGCACGCGGTCTTCGCTTTCACGCATGGCGTCGAGATCGCCGCCTTTTTCTTTGACCCAGTCGGCGTAGTCGTGCCCTTCCTTCCAATCATCTCGAGGAGCGTGGCTGAATTTCCAGAAGGAAAAGCCGTCGTCGAGTCGCGGCTCAGTCCGCTTGCCAGAGCTTTGCAGGTGGAATTTCCCGATTAGCCCACAGTGGTAACCGGCTTCCGCGACCAGCTTACTAATGAGAGGTGGGTGGCCTTCGAATGACTCATTGCCATTACGCGTGTTGTGCGCGCGTGTGGGGTAGAGGCCGGTCATAAAACTGGTCCGGCTCGGGGTGCAAATAGGGCTTTGACAATAGGTGTGAGTGAAAGCGGTGCCGCCTTCGACGAGGGCGTCAATGGCGGGGGTATGAACATGTGGATTACCAAGGGCGCCGATAGTGTCGAAGCGTTGCTGGTCGGTGCAATACCAGAGGATGTTTGGCTTTTGAGCGGTCATAAATTAGGCGGAAGAATTCGAAATGTTGGTGGGGGAAATGGCACGGCGTTGGCGCAGGGACCAGAACAAAAGCAGGCCTGCAATGACGAGAAAAGCAAGGGTGCCCGGGCGGTTCAACAGAGGGAGCCAGCTGCCACCGGAGCTCATCAGTCCGGTTGCCATCGATTCCTCTCCGAGAGGCGCAAGCACAAATCCGATGACAAAGGGAGCTAACGGGATGCGCCATCGTTCGAGTAGAAAACCAGCTACCCCAAATGCGATCATGACCCAGACGTCAAAGTAACGGTTGGCAAGCGCAAAGGAGCCGAGGACACAGAATGCTGCGACGATTGGGATCAATGTGTGATGTCGGACGTGCGCGAGTTTGGCAATCCACCTCGCGCTAAGGAGCATCAAAACGAGCATCGCAACATTAGCCCAAAGGTAGGATGAGATGATGGTGCCGACGATCTTGGGGTCGTTCGTGAAGAGCATTGGGCCGGGCTGGAGTCCATGGATGACAAAGGCTCCGAGGAGGATGGCATCAATAACGCTTCCAGGAATACCGAGTGCAACAAGCGGGACCAATGCTCCTCCAACGGTGGCGTTGTTCGCGGATTCGGAGGCCACGATACCGTCCTCGCATCCTGTTCCAAACTTTTCGGGATGCTTCGAAGTGGCTCGCGAGGTTGAGTAAGCGATTAATGATCCGATGTTTGCACCAATACCCGGAAGGATGCCGATCCCGGTTCCGATAGCGCTTGAGCGAAGAAGGTTGAGCCATTGGCTTTTCCATTCCTTGAGTTTCAAAGTGATCGGGCCGGTCACCTTGTTGCTGGTGATTTGACCGGCGTCGCGGGGCGGTGGTGAAAAGACACGGCTAAGAGCAAATAGTCCGATGAGAACGGGAAGGAGTTTTAAGCCGTCATCCATCGCGCTGAATCCGAAGGTGAGTCGAAGTTCGCCGGTGCCGGGAGCGGTGCCGGGCAGGGCGCAAAGGATTCCCAAGAGGCAGGAGAGGAGTCCGCGAGGAAGTGAATTTCCGCTCACTCCGACCACCAAGACAAGAGATATCACGACGAGCGCAAAGAATTCCCACGGGCCGAGCACGGTTGAGAATTCTGCGACTGGTTTGGCGACCAAGGCGAGCACCGCCCAGGATAGAATTCCGCCGAC
>JBDNAG010000006.1:0-9350 GCA_039768565.1 Akkermansiaceae bacterium
CCCAGCTCGCCTTCGGTTCTGGCTGCAATTTTTCATCAAGCCCTACCTCAAATCGAAGCCTGAATTTCACCGGTCTCTTTCGAGCATCCAACGATCGCTTCAATAATTGATACTCCTTCACACGCTCCGGTTTCACCCGCAGCTTGCGGGAAATTTTCGACGACCAAACACCTTCGTCCGCTGCCTCCGCTGGAGTCAGCACCAATTCAACAATCTCCACAGCCATCTAAAGGAGAAGTAGTCGCTTCTCTTTCTAAAGACAACCTCAACTCAATTCTCTTAAAGCAGCCAAGTATTACCTCTGCCTCATGTGAAGCTCAGAGATCAAGGATTTCATCGCAATCAGGTTCAAGCTCTGTGAAATTCGAGTTCTGAATATTGATTCTAGATAAGTGGCCTTCATTCTCCACAAGAGATGTTGGAAACCCACTACCTAAAAAGATCTCACCGTGGCTAAGTTGTGACTCACCATCTCCTTGACTTGATTAAAATAAGTGTTCTAATGAACACGCTTTGAGCGTCCTGCAAATTGATCAACTCCGCCGTCAACTTCGAGAGAAGTTCCCGGCCGCTCATCGTGATCCGGCTCTTCAAGAACCCATACAGTATTCTGCCAACTTAGAATTCGTCCCCGGGCACCTCAGCGAAATCATCTCGCCACGCTATTCCGCCGGAGCCTCTCTCGTCATCTCCGAGCTCCTCGGCCAAAAACGCGATCTCCCTCTCGCCCTCATCGATGGGCGTGACACTTTCGATCCAGCGTCTTATGGAAACGAAAAATGCCGTCATCTCATTTGGTTTCGTTGCTCCAAAATCGAGCAAGCCCTTAAATGCAGCGACGTTCTTCTTAGCGATGGGAATCTCCCACTCGTCCTTTTGGATCTTCACCTCGTCTCCGAACGCGAGCTCCGTCAAATCCCGACCGCTCTGTGGCATCGGCTCAAAATCCAGGCCCGCGATTCCGGATCCTCTCTTGTCACGATGACACCACGCGCCCTTGTGCCCACGCCTCATCGTCGACTGACACTCAGCGGCCGTTTCACCCTAGATCATCTCGAGCGCACTAAACCAATTCTTCAGGTTCATCAGTCCGAAAGCCGTCAACTCGCAGGAAAAGCATGAACTACGCAGCCCTCCATTTCCGGGATCTTGCCCTCAGCGCCCTGCTGGCTCGCGAGGGGAACCAGCCCGATCAACCCGCAGCTCTTCTCTCGTCAGGCGAACGCGAAAAATCCCACCTCATCGCGGTCAATCAAGCTGCTCAACAATTCGGGATTCAACCCGGGCTCCCTACTACTCGGGGACTTGCCCGCTGCGCCGATCTCCTCCTTCTTGACCCCGATTCCACCGCCGAAAAATCCGCTCACAGCGAAACTCTCTCCTTCGTGGACTCGCTTGTCCCCGATTTCGAACTCACCACACCTGAAACCTACCTCCTCGATCTTTCCACCCTCCTCATGGCCTCGGAAGCCGACTGGATTACCCAGACGCTTCAGGCCTCTTCTTACCTCGCCCTGCCTCTCCAGATTGGCCTTGGTGAAACTCCTGATCTCGCCCACCTCGCCTCCCTTTGTTCAAGCCAAGCCAATCCACTCACCCTCAAGCTCGCCGATCTCGCTCTCGCCCAAACCTTCCCGCTCCCCCACGCCCCGGTCCTCCAGCTCTGGGGGCTCAAAACTCTCGATGACCTGGCCAAGCTTCCACGCCAAGGACTCGCCGAACGTCTCGGTAAAGAGTTGGCGCAACTCCACGATATTGCCCATGGGAAACGTCACCGCCTTCTCAAGCTCTACCGCGCTCAAAATCACTACCGCGTCACGCACCAATTTGAACCTCCGGTCGATAGCCACGAGCCCCTGATCTTTATGGCGAAACGACTTTTGCAAACCCTCTGCAATCGCCTAGGTCACCACCAACGTGCCGCCTCCGAGCTCCAACTCACTCTCGCTTTCGATAACGGGGCAGCCCACGCCCGCAAACTGATTCTCTCCGAGCCCACACTATCACCCGACATCCTTCTCCGCTCCCTCCACACCCACCTCGATACCGTCAAGGCTCCCGCGCCCATGGAAGAATTCCACCTCGAACTCACCCCAACCCTCCCGCGCCACGCCCAGCACCAACTCTTTTCACGCGGCCTCAAAGACCCAAACGAATTCGCCGACACCCTCCGCCATCTCGCTGGAATCGTGGGCCCAAGTCGCCTCGGCATTCCTCATCAACTCGACACCCATCGCCCCGATACTGTTTCCCTGTCACCCGTCACTCCCGATTTCCAAACCTTACTCGCTCCCGATATTTCACCTATTAATCACCTTCCTCTCAAGCGCCAACGCCCGCCCATACCCATCAATGTCGCCTCAGAAAAACGAGGTCATCACCACCATCCACTCGCTCTCCTGACCGGCCCCTACCAAGGCCAAATCCATGAAGCCCGCGGCCCTTTCCCGATTTCCGGATCCTGGTGGGAAAATGGCTGGCAACAAGCCCAGTGGGATGTCGAACTTCAGAACTCTCTCCTCATTCAACTTGCCTTCCACCCTCCCAAGAAATGGCATCTCACGGGAATCTATTCTTAAGGTTTCCGTTCGAGCCGTAGCCAAAAACTCCCGCTTTCGGAACTGCGACTCACTTGCTCCGCATTCTGAAAGAAGGATGCTTTTAGTGACTTCATTGTGAATATGGAACTTCTCGCCAAATCCAATTTCTCTTTCTTGCGTGGTGCTTCCTCGCCCGAGGAATTGGTGAATCGTGCTGCAGAGCTGGGACACCACTCTATCGCCCTCATCGATCACATGGGTTTTTACGGATCCGCCCGCGCACACACCGAGGCTCAAAAATTCGGTATCAAGGCTATTACAGGAGCGACCTTGGAGTCTGTTTCTGAATTTCATCAATTGACGATTTTAAACAAATCCCGGACAGGCTACCAAAACCTCTCCCGGCTCCTCACTTCCCTCCACTGCCAACCGGAAGTAGAGACTTTCACGCAACACAGTCTCGCCGGGACCCACGCCATTCTCACTCCGGAATCTCTCCTTAGGCCCACCAAGGCAAATTTACTTTCTGCCGCCAAAAGTCTCCTCCGCCATTTTGGGCCAGGAAATGTCTCCATTGCTCTCTTCCGACATTTCCGACGTGGCGAAGAGAGGATCAATCAGCTCCTCTTCGATCTTGGTGCCTTTCTCAAGATTCCGGTGATTGCCACGAATTCGCCAACTTACTCACAACGTTCGGACCGCCTTCTGGCTGACGCTTTCACCTGCCTACGCGAACACAGAACTCTGGACGACGCCGGGCGTCTCCTCGAACGTAACGGAGAACGCTTCCTGAAGTCTCCCAAAGTTATTCAGGATCTATTCACAGATTACTCACAGGTTTTCCACAACTCAATTGCACTCTCCGAAGAATGCAGCGAATTCTCGCTCGCGAACTTGGGCTACCGCTTTCCATCCTATCGCGATCCTGACAGCGGAAAGTTATTCCCAGACGATGAACAGCATGAATATCTCAAGAGGATCGTAAAAATGGGACTCAAAAAGCGATTCCGCATTTTAAGTGAAAAACACAAACAACAAATTGACCAGGAATTATTAACAATTAGAAATCTTGGGTTTTCAGGCTACTTTCTTATCGTATGGGATCTTGTCCGCTTTGCTCGATCTCAAGGCATTCTTTGTCAAGGTCGGGGCTCGGCAGCCAACTCCTTAGTCTGTTACGCAATTGGTGTAACAAGTGTTGACCCAGTCGAAAGCGGCCTCCTCTTCGAGCGCTTCCTTTCCGAAAATCGCCAATCCTGGCCCGATATCGATATCGACTTCCCTTCCGGCGATCGACGTGAATCCGTCATCCAATACGTTTACCAGAAATACGCCCCACGCGGAGCCGCGATGACCGCCAATGTGATCACTTACAAACCGCGTTCAGCCTTCCGGGAAATGTCCAAAATTCTAGGCTTCCCTGAATCAGTTGCGAACCGTTTCACCGATCTCTGCTCTTCGCCCAAGGTTCACGATGCTTCCCGGGAACCAGCGAGCGAGGAAGTTTCGATGAGTAACTACTACCCCGGTGACAAGGTTATGGAACTCGCCGGCACGATCGAGAAATCAGGGATCCCCCCTGCTCACCCGCGCTTCAAGCCTCTTTTACAACTCTATCACGCCGTTCTTCACTGCCCCCGTCACCTCGGACAGCACTCGGGGGGGATGGTCTTTTGCGACGACGGACTCGACCACGTGGTTCCCCTTCAACCCGCTGCGATGGAAAACCGAACGGTGCTGCAATGGGACAAAGATGATTGCGAGGATCTCGGCATCGTAAAAGTCGATCTCCTCGGCCTCGGGATGCTGGCTGCGATGGAAGATGCTTTGAAGATTTGCGAGCGACGCGGCCGCCCGGTGAATCTCGCCAAAATCCCAAAGGACGACCCGGCCACTTATGACCTACTCTGTCGGGCCGACACCGTGGGCACCTTTCAGGTCGAGTCGCGCGCCCAGATGGCCACACTCCCTATCATGCAGCCGCGCGAATTTTACGATCTTGCGGTTGAGGTCGCCATCATTCGTCCAGGTCCCATCGTTGGAGATCTCGTTCACCCCTACCTAAACCGTCGAACTAAGCGTGAGGAGATCGAATACATTCACCCGGACTTCGAGCCCATCTTGAAACGGACGCTCGGAGTCCCCCTTTTTCAGGAGCAAGTCCTCCGCATGGCGATGGTGATCGCAGGGTTCTCAGGCGTGGAAGCTGACTTTCTACGCAAAGCAATGTCCTTTAAACGGTCTGACGAACGCATGAACGCCATCGTGAATAAACTAAAAACCCGCATGAACGAACGTCAGGTTGCTCCCGAAGTTCAACAACGGGTCATCGAGTCGATCAGCTCTTTCGCACTTTACGGCTTTCCAGAATCGCACGCCATTTCCTTCGCGCTCATCGCTTACGCCTCCTGCTGGCTCAAGGTCCACCGCCCGGTGGAATTTTACTGCGGCCTGATCAACAACCAGCCGATGGGATTTTACTCGGTCAACACTCTCCTGCAGGATGCCAAACGACACGGCGTGAGGACGAAACCAATTTCGGTAATGCACTCCATGATCACAACCGAGGTCATTAGCGATAACCACCTTCGACTCGGCTTCCATCAGCTGAAGGGATTACGTCAAAAAACGATGGAGCTCTTGGTTGAGGAGCGCTCGATTACATCATTTACCTCGCTCGATAATTTCCTCCGGAGAGTTCGCCCCAATATCAAAGAACGTCGTCTTCTCGCAGCCGCAGGCGCTTTGAATGATATCCCCCAAGTGAAGCATCGTCGAGATGCCCTCTGGCAAGCCGAGCAACTCCCTATTGATGATCTTTTTGGCGAGCCGCCAACCCAGGGCCAAGTGCTCGAGATGATGTCACCAGCCGAACGTCTTCAAACCGATTTTTCCTTGGCAGGAGCGACTACCGGCCCACACCCGATGCGGCTTTGGAGAAAGGAACAGGATCTCAAAATCGCCACTTCGGCGAGCCTCTTTGAAATACCTCACGGGAAGCCAATCATCATCGCTGGACTAGTGATCTGCCGGCAACGACCGGGTACCGCAAAAGGACATTGCTTCATTTCTCTCGAAGATGAATTTGGGATCGCGAACCTTTTCATCCCACGCAAAACCTTCCATCAGTTCAAATTGATTATTACCAGTGAATCCTTTCTACTCGTGCAAGGCCGCTTGCAAATCACCGAAGGAAAGCAGCCGACAATCTACGTGACTTCGCTGCAACCTTTGGGGATTTCGGGCGAACTCGCCACAGTCTCACATGACTTCCATTAAACCATCATGACACCCTTGTATCTCGCCGACCTCATTGGGGTCTTTGTTTTCGCTGTTTCCGGAGCAATTGCCGGACGCCAGAAAGAGATGGATTTCTTTGGTATGTTCATGCTCGCCACTGTGACGTGTGTGGGAGGAGGGACTCTGCGTAGCCTCTTGATCGGAGTCACGCCACCGCCCGTCCTGAGCGATCCAGCCTACCTCATCGTGGCCGCCATCGCGACAATTGCATCATTTTACGCCGAGCCGATCTGGGAGCGTGGCGAGCGCGTGGTCTCAATCTTCGATGCTCTGGGTCTCGGCGTTTTCGTCTGTATTGGAGTTCAGGTTTCCCAAGCCAATGAACTAGCCTGGTGGGCTTGTGTTGGGATGGGAATGGTTACCGCAACATTTGGCGGAGTGATTCGAGACCTGCTACGAACCGAAGTCCCCCTTATTTTCCGAAAGGAAATATACGCGACCGCGGCACTTGTCGGAGGATTGATTTATCTGGGACTTGATCAGGTGAATATCGCCACAAGCTTAAAAATACTGATCACAACGACAATAACTGCCGCGATTCGCATTACAGCCATCCGACTCAATCTGAATCTCCCTACATTTGTAGGAAACAGAAACTAAATATATTAAGAGAGATGGGAGTCTGTGTAAATCGAGGGTATGAAATACAGCGATAAACCCATCAACCACTTCTTTTTTTCCGAAGGAGTGGAACCAAGAGGTAAGCCCACAAAGCGGGAGCGTCGCAGAAAACATGACCGAAGAACAAACCTCGATTGTAGAGAGAATTCGCGAAGGCCTCTATTTCAGAAGGTTCAAAACACTTCGTAACCTACTTGATATTCTGGAGGACACATTGGCGCTCTACCTTGGAATTTCGAACGCCACACTCCACCGGCGTAAAAAAACACGCCAGTTTTCACAATCAGAAAGCGAGCGTCTGGTGCGCTTCACCCGCCTGTTTGGAATTGCTTACACTGTATTTGGTGATGAGGCAGCCTCTCGTGAGTGGCTCAAGACAGAAAACCCCGGCACCGCCGGCGAATCTCCACTGAGCTACGCAGACACCGAATTTGGAGCGCGGGAAGTCGAGAACCTGCTTGGCCAGATAGACCACGGAGTTTTTTAAATGAGCTGCGAAGAGACACACCTTATGGCCTATCGGCTCGTCGCGCCAAAATGGGCTGCCACCAGGCTTTCCGGAGAAGGAGTCCGACTTTACGGCGGGCGATGGAATTCCCCCGGACGTCCCGTGGTCTATCTCGCGACAAGCCGTGCTCTCGCGGCTTTGGAACTTCTAGTCCACCTTACTACTCCCGGATCAAGGCGTATTCCAAGAATCCTCATCACCGTGCGCATACCAAAAGGTATGGTCGCAGGAGAATTCTGGCAAAACGATGGTTGGCGTGGTGATGAACCGGGAAAACAATCGACCGATCAAGGCGACGATTGGCTAAGTGTCGGAAAAACAAGCGGAGTATTTGCGCCGTCAGCAATTATCCCAGCTGAACAAAATATTCTGCTACCCCCCCCTTTACAAAGATTTTAGTAAGGTCGACGTCATAAAAACAGAACCCTTCATCGTTGATCATCGCTTGTCCGGAAAAGAATCCCCGACATCGTAAATTCACAGAACTGAGCGAGGCAACCCTCCTCTTCAAAGGAGCCCGCACAATAGTCACGAATCGAAAATCACCCCTGAGCTACAATACTACGGGCACACCTGGGATGGCCACAGGCGGCCAAGGCGACGTTTTGTCAGGTCTCCTCGCAGCCTTAATGTCTCGAGGCTTCGAATCTTTGGAAGCCGCCAAAACCGGGGCTTGGCTGTGTGGCCGGGCTTCCGAGTTGAGCCTGTCCAGCCAATCCGAAGAGTCCCTTTCGGCTACCACGACAGCAGACTATCTTGGGCTCGCTTTCCAAAAATTACGATCTGCTCCGCTTTAAAAAAGTCGTCAGATCGAATTCATTCATTTGACGCATCATCGGTTGTCAGTCATTATAATAACGGAGAGTGCTGCGTGCCTGGTGGTCGCCGCGGTTTTCAAAACCGTTGAAGGGCAATCTGTCCTTGGTGGGTTCAATTCCTTCCCTCTCCGCCACCTCCCTCCCTAAGTATTGAAACCCAGGGAAATCCCGTAACCACGGGGCAAGAGCAGTCTGATATGGGACGCAATCGTGAGACACAATCCGATTCAGACGACGTGCCAAACACCTACCAACTCAACGGGGTTTTCTACTACAGAAAGCGTATCCCTACTGATCTTGGAAACTCGGGAACTTACGGGAAAAAGGAGGAAGTCAAAGAGAGCCTAAAGACCTCAGACCGAAACGAAGCACGCCTACAGGCAGCTCGACTCGATCATTATCACGAAGAGGAATGGGCGGCAGCACGCCGTGAACTCAAGAAATCAGAGGAAAGTAAAATTGTCCGTCGGACAAATACCCGTGATCTCACTTTCCTCTCGCAAGCAGAAAGGCACGCCTTGATTCTGTATTACTTCGTCATGCGAGAAAGGCACGCCCGCGATAATGATGAGAGAAGCCGCGCAAAAAAAAGGGGCGGCAAGGAGATGCACGAACACATTCAGGAGCTAGGAACCGATCTCGCATACCTCAATAACACATCGAGCGACTACGAGCCTCACAACTGGGATAAAACTCTCTCCGATTTCCTCAGCGACCGTGATATTGCAGCGGCAAACACTGAAACTCCCGTTTTCAAGGAGATGGTTGATCTACTGAAGCGAGCCGATAGCGAAAACATCAGACGCACCATGACGGCTCTAGGTAAGCCTGCCCTCTCGCGTGATCCATTCTTCCATGACTATGGCCACGCGAAGAATTCAACTCCCCCACCTAGCCTAAAAACAGACACAACTCGGGCAGACTGCAATCAAAAGTCCCGAGCTGAATCCTTATCAGATGACAGAGATTACCATTCTTGTCAGACAACGGCAACGCCGAAGACAACAAAACACCCCGCTTCTCGCCTGCCCTACCAGTGGACACACACGGGGTAATGAATATGAGGCACAAGCAGCACTCCTCGGTGTCCTGATTCTCATCACTGGACACATCGAAGTGCCAGCTGACGACAACTACAAATTTCACATTACAACAGATGGACAAGCTCTTTTGCGCATCCACAATGCCACTGTCATTGATGCAGGCTTCACCCCCCCAAAAACAGCAGCTCGGCATCAATCAAGCTCAAGGCGGGCAAACATCCCTTTCGACTCTATCGCAAGGACTCAGGTGAAAATTTCAGTCTCAAACGGGAGATTCATCCGAAAGAAGTCCTTTCCACTATTCCGGCCAAGATGCTTTCTCACTAGAACGATTACTCTTGTTGAGGCCTAAGAATGAGAATCGAACGAAAGGCATCCTCTCTGATCCAGCGAACGGTTTCCTGATGCTTGGTTGGAAAGAAATTATCCAGTACGCCAACCAACTTCACACCATCGATCTCACAGTAGCCCACTGCCGCTACTGCATGTGGCCATGAAAGTTCGGGCTTATGCGCCACGC
>JBDNAG010000204.1:0-31048 GCA_039768565.1 Akkermansiaceae bacterium
ATTTCTCAGCCCAGAGCCCTTTTGCCATGGCTGCTTTGTAGGTTTCGACCAATCGTGTGTCGAAGGTCGGATCGAGGGTCTTAAGCCCGGTGTCGTGGATCGCGTGGGCGAACTCGTGAACACAGATCGATTCTGTTGAGTATGGATCGCCCGGATTTGCGAGTAGGTTTTCTTCTCCGCAGGAAACGGAAGGGCGTTTTTTTGTCGCGCCAAGACCTCTTGCCCGTCGGTTCCAGTATGTGCTTGGAGTTAAATCCGAGTGCTCCGGGACATCACAGGTCCGCTCGTCGACTGCCATAATTGAGTAGCGGATTTTGTTTCTAGCCAGTTCATAGAGAATATCCGGCCGATTTTTGAGCATCGATTTTATGACATAAGCTGCCTCATAAAGAGCCGCGTCGGGTACTTTGTCAGAAGAGACGATCGGGAAGGTTTCGATGACTAGCGATTTTTGGTAAAATTCGTCGAGGTTAAAGCTTTGCCGAAGTTCTTTGGAAATTGGTAGGACCGAAGGTTTGATGGGGGCGGTCTTAATCGCCAGGACGGCGGCAACAATGAAGAGAGAGGAAAACAGAGGGAGGAGGGTTTTCATGGGGTGAACGAAAGACATCTTTCGTGGAGAGGGTAATTTTGTGATCTGGATTGTCGAGATGTCAGTCCATAACCACGACCACAAACTTTATGAAACGCCGAAACCTCCTTAAAAGTTCAGCGCTTGCCGCGGCCCCCTTTATTTTACCTTCCGGTCTTCGTGCTGCTAATGCCAATGGAAAGCTCAATGTGGGCTTTATTGGAATGGGGAAGCGCTCTAGCCCTCTACTAAAAGAGTTTCTCAGGGAAGTTTCAGTCAAGGTCGTGGCAGTTTGTGATGTGGATACCCATCGTCGGGAAGACGGCAAAAATCGGGTAGATAGCCATTACAAGAACACGGATTGTCAGAGCCACAATGATTTCCGGAAGATCACGTCCGATCCTGCAATTGATGCCGTGGTTGTCGTCACTCCTGATCATTGGCATACAATCCAAATATTGGCCGCCATTAAGAATGGTAAGGACGTGTATGCGGAAAAGCCTTTGACTCACAATATTCGGGAATCTGTTCTTTTAATGGATGCCGTTACAAAGAGTGGCCGGATTGTCCAAACGGGATCCCAGCAACGTTCATCACGGGAGTTTCGAGTCGCCTGCGAATTGGCGCGCAATGGTGTGATCGGGAAGATCGATCACGGTTTTGTGAATTTTGGCGGTCCGGGAATACTTTGTGACCTTCCAAAAGAGGAAGCTGAACCAGGCTTGGATTGGGATATGTGGCTTGGACCAGCTCCCATGCGACCCTACAATTCGATTTTGGCTCCAAGGGGAGTTCATACGCATTTTCCCAAATGGCGGAATTACTATGAGTATGCCGGAGGCCAGGTGAATGATTGGGGGGCACATCATCTCGACATTGTTCAATGGGCTCTTGGGAAAGATGAATCCGGTCCAGATGCAGCAAAACCTCCAGCGAAGGAAGGTGATGAAAATGGGGCGTCGGTAGTCTATGGTGGAGTTGAAATTGTCCACGGAAAGGGAATTGGCGTTCATCTGGTTGGGGAGGACGGCGAGATTCAGGTGACGCGCGGTCGCTTTGAACTAAAGCTTGGGGATAAGGTCATCGCTTCCCATCTGACCCGAGGTGGAAGTCTTGGAAAAGAACTGGATAAGGCTGAAGAGGGTTATTTGAATGAGGCTAAAGTGAAACTTTACCGTTCTCCGGGTCATGTTCGTGATTTCATCAACTGTATCGAGACGCGCAAGCAGCCTATTACCAGTGCGATTGTCGGCTCACGCTCGATCAATGTAGCGCACCTCATGAACCTCGCTTACCGCTATCACACTGGAATTGCCTGGAATCCTGAGAAAAATACTTTCGCCAAAGGTTCGAAGCATCCGGAATCTTGGCTTGGCCGTTCTTATCGAGACAAGTGGAAAATCTAAAGTTCCGGTGCGCGACAGCTTCCGATGTTCTCGCCCTTTCAACTGTGTTGACGGAGGCCGCAAGCTGGTTGAAAGAGAGCGGAATCCCATTGTGGGACGTTGAATCTCTCTCTGTTTCCCGGCTGAAACCTCAAGCCATTCAGGGCGATTTTTGGTTATGTTATAGAGCCGGGGAATTGGTTGGAGTTCTAAAATTCCAGGTCGAAGATCGGCTTTATTGGCCTGAATCGGTTGAGAACGAAGCTGCTTATGTTCACAAGCTGGTTGTACGAAGATCGTATTCGGGTGAGGGGGTATCTTCGATGATGCTGGAATGGGCTGCCAAAAGAGCAGGGGAGTTGGGACGGCCCTATTTACGATTGGACTGTGAAGCATCACGGAGACAATTATGCGGAATCTACGAAAAATTTGGCTTCCGGAGGGTTGGGGATATCGATTTGTCCGGTCGGATTATGGCCCGCTTCCAACTTAAGATTGGCAGGTGACTACAGAGAAAGTGCCGCGATGCAAAAGCAGGGCGGCACTTGAAAGAGCGTAATTGAAAAAGTTTGAGCTAGAGCTCTTTACCGTTAATCGAGAGCTCGTGAATCGACCAGAAAAGCGAGTGTTTACCGGTTTGAGTAATGCGGATAAACTTTGCCTCCTCCGGCTTAAATTTGATCTTAGTTAATGGCTCGGTGCCGTTTCCTTGGGCAACGGGCTTACTCCATTTCTCTCCGTCCAGTGAGACTTCGACTTCATACTTTCGTGGGTAATCACGGTCGGAACCCCGTGAATCGAGTGTGACTCCGGTGATCTGTGATTTTTTGGGGAATTCAACCTGCACCCACATGCCTGACTTCATTGAAGAGCCAGTCGTATAGCGGGATTTTGGGTCGCCATCGATACATCCATTAAGCTCTTTGGCGTTATTACTCGCGGTGAGTTTCCAAGCGCGGCGGTTTTTGAGAGCGGGAGGGAAGATTGCCTCGAGCTCAGCCTGAGTCCAAGGCTCTTTCCGGCTCTTGTAATTTTGGCGAACTTTCCCAACGTGATTAGCCCGGGTTGGATCAGCTTTGTTTCCGAAAGAATTTCGAATGTAAGTCGTGACGTTGGCGATCCATTCGTTGTCGTTGGTTGCCATGGAAACCATGAGACCTTCGTATTTTTTTCCATCGAGTGGGCCGGTTAGACCATGGAGAAGAGTAAGAATAGCACTATCCTCATCCCCCATGAGACGGGGGTTGTTTACAAATGAAGGGGCTAGCTTGTGACCGGGTTGGCCTGGCATGGGAGTACCTTTTCCATCCGCTCCGTGACAAGAGAAGCAGAGCTGCTGATAGATTACTTTTCCGCTCTCCATCGCTTTCACGAGACGTGCGCTGTGTTGGGCCTGGGCCCGCTTCTTTTCCTGCTCGGACTGGTTATCACGTCGCATTTGTTTGAAGCGAACAATGGCGGGATTATCTGCGTTGTCCGCGATCAAGGTATCTTGAAGTGCTAGAAGAGCTTCATTTTCTGTTCCGGAAAAGCGAATCGAGTTGATGGCTTGCAGGAACATTTCGGGATCGTTACCCAAACTTGAGGAACCAGTGAAGGCTGTTACAATTGAAGAGTTGCCGCTTGCTAGGAAAGGTTCGGAAATGCGGATAGCTGCGGTGCGGACGAGCGGACTTGAGTCGGCCAGAGCGGTCACCACCAAGTCGGAGCTGGCTTTTCCAATACCCTCAAGCGTCCAAAGTGCGTGCAGACGGCCAAGTTCGCTTTTGTTTTCCTGGACCTGTTTCTCAAGAAGAGGAATGACTGAGTCACGATCTTTTCTGAGGATGATAAGCTTTTGAGCCGTATCACGCCACCAGCCGTTGGGGTGAGAAAGGTGAGCTACAAGTTCCTCCGTAGTCTCGTCAAGCATACGGGGTTGTTTGTCCGGACGAAAGGTGTCGTGGGTCAGGCGGTAGATGCGGCCTTGTTGCACATTCTTGTGGATACCCCATTTGTCGATGACCTTACGAAGATATGAGCCGGGGCGGGTCCAATTGCCCTGCTGAATGATGCCTCGGTGCATATCGATGATCATCATTGCCCCATCGGGGGATGTTGTGGCCCAAAGTGGTCGGAAGTTGATATCGCGCGTTCGGATAAATTCGGTGCCGGGGTAAGCATTGGTGAGAATACTGCGACCGTCCTTTCGGTCTACTTTAGCCCGGCGAATGAGGCGGCCCACAGGCTCCGGAATGATGAGGTCCCCTTTGAGGTCGGCCGGGAGCCGGTCGCCACGGTAGATTCCCTGACCGGCACATCCGGTGAAATTGTTGAGCCCACCACGTTTGTTGACGCGGCGCGTGCCTCCCTGAACGTCCGGTACATCTGCAATTGGAAAGACTTCGCGGAAGCCATTGGCTTCTTGCCCGGAAAGGTCAAGAGCTCCGTAAACAATGGGTTGTTGGAAATAGAACGCGGGCTTTTCGCCTCCGGCAGCCGAGTAGTAATTACGACCTGCATCGTCCATTCCGATTCCCCATTGTCCACCGCCACGAGGCATTTTTTGTACTTCGAGCTTTCCGTCGGTGAAACGATAGCGCTTGTTCTCGTAGGTGAGGTAAATCCAGTTATCGAGATTCCAAATGAGACCGGAAGGTTGGTGCTCCATGTTTCCTCCGCGCCTGCCGCCTTCGTAGATTTTCACTTTTTCATCAGCAACGCCGTCATTGTCAGAGTCACGATACGTCCAGAGGTCCAGAGTGTTGGTGACGCCAACCATGATGCGGTCATCAAGTGGGAGGACCATGCGCGGAAGGAGAAGGTTATCGATGAAAATTGAGTGCTTGTCGTAAACACCGTCGCCATTGGTGTCTTCATGCCGGGAGATCCGGGACTTCGGAGTTTGTTCGCCGGAGGCGTCTGCGTCCTGCATGTAGGTTCGCATTTCAACGACATAAAGCGCTCCGTTTCCGTCCCAAGCCATTGCAACCGGCTCGTGGATATCGGGATTGCTGAGAACCAGATCGAGAGCGTAGCCATCTTGCAGTTCGATTGACTTGTGAGCGTCTTCGATGGAAAGAAAACCTTTTTGGTAAACGGTATCGCCTGGCTCGGCGAGGAGTGGGGCGGTGAGGAATAGGGGCAATAATCGCTTCATAAAACAGGAAATACTTGTAAGGAACGGAGGCTTGGTAGGGGAAGTTTCTTTTTTGGAGTGATTTTCGAAGATTGTTCCCTTAGCAGAAGGTATCCACATTTTTATGAACCTGGAAATTTCTACTCCCGCACTGCTTTTCCCGGCAGTGAGTTTACTTTTTTTATCATATACCAACCGCTTTTTGCATCTCGCAGCCTTGGTTCGAACCCTGCATGGCGAATGGAAAAGAGACCGCATGGAATCCGCCAGAGTACAGATTGATAATCTTCGGAAGCGCTTATTCTTGATTCGGTGGATGCAACTTCTCGGAGCCCTCAGTTTACTACTCTGTGTGATTTCAATGTTGGCCGTTCTTACTGGTGGGCAAGGACTTGCAAATGGGTCATTCTTTTCAGCAATCGTCCTGATGAGCCTGTCACTCGCGTCCTTGGTTGTAGAGATTTTGATCTCAGGAGGTGCTTTGCGGATTCTCCTTAAGCAAATGGAAGTAGATCGTCGGGAGTCCTAGTCAGGCGAAAGCCAATCGTTTCAAGGTCTCACCCTACTCGAACTGACTTCGCCCACCTCCAAAGCTAGGCCTGCTGATTTGGTTCCTCCGTCACCAAAGTTCCGGGCTTGGAAAGGGGTTTCCAGTGTTGCCATTCGCCAGTGTCGACCGGTCGGCTTTTGAGCTCCACTGCGTCGCGACCTGACGGAGTGTGGCATTTCCAGCAATTTTCAAAGTTCCCCGGATTGGTTTCTCCACACGAGTAGTCCCAGGTCAGGGAGGCCAATAGGAGTTCGCTCAGTTCCGGCAGTTTGGATGCAGTGACATATTTGGAGAATTCCTCCGGAGACAGTTTCTGGTCATGAAATTCTTCATATTTCCATCCAAGGTCCCGCCAACTTGTGAAATCACGTTCCTGAACGAATTCACTGAATCCGCACTCTCCGCATGCGAGAGAGAGTGTTCGTGATTGTCCGATGCCCATTCCCAGAAACTTGAAGAGGTGAAAGGTCTGGCTCGTGATCCAAAACTCACTGGGCATTGCGCAATGTGGGCACTTGATCTTGAGCAATGGGAATTCCTTGGCGCTTTGGTTGGTACTCATTTTCAGGGCTACTAGGAAGGGGGAAATGGCTAAAATTCTCTTTCAGGAGGAGCAGGAAAGCTTTGATGCCGCCTGCTTGGATTTGCCTCAATTTCGGCGTATGTTACTAAGAGACTCTGATTGATCATTATTACTGCCGGACTCCTTGCTTCTTGTAGTTGTGTCTCATCGAATCGCGAGGCCGAGAAAGCTGCGAGCCAGCAGATTTTAAAGGGAGTGAATCAGTAACGGAAAGATAGGAGGCTAACGCCTGTGGTTTCATATGGTTAGGTAAAGTCGATTACAAGTAAGCACGCATCATTTCTTGAGCGAAATGTTGACCCAACAAGAGGACAGCCCTGAGCGAATACTACTCATGCCGGATGCAAGCAGCGGTCACGGAATGCACAGGAGCTAGGGCATCAAGTGGTGTCGGAAGTTGTTATGATTGACTGCGCGAGAGATCTGACCGTCCTCACGAGCAGAACCATCAAGGGTTGGTTGACCAGTAAGAGTCATCGTGGAGCCATCTTAAATCCCGACTGAAGAGTGATGGGGCTCGAAATCCGGTTGCCTCTAGATAGGCGCTATTTCGTGTTTGGGATTCTATCAAACGGTCGTGGACGTTGATCAATAGACCTGGTGGGCTCTCTCCGAGCTTTTTAAAGGATGAGAGTTGTCCGGAGGGGGGAGGTCATCTAAACAACCGAATGCCTTTCTCTTCCTTGGGATTATCGAAACCCCTGCTTGATGCAGTTGAAAGATTTGATGAGCCCACGCTAGTGCAATTGGAAGGGATTCCTGCAGCGTTATCTGGTGATGATTTGCTGGTGACTGCGCAGACGGGGTCTGGAAAGACAACCGCTTTTGTCCTTCCGGTTCTTGAGAGCTGGTTGGGAGCTTCCCGGAGCAAACCGAAGAGGCTAAGTGCTTTGATTTTGGTTCCAACACGAGAGCTGGCGGCGCAGGTGCGGGAGGTGATGCAAGACTATGCCAGGCATCTTCCAGAGCGGATTAAGGTCGTCAGTGCGGTTGGTGGCGTGTCGATTAATCCCCAGATGATGGCTCTACGAGGCGGAGCAGATGTTATCGTGGCGACCCCGGGACGTTTGCTTGATTTGGTGGATCATAATGCGGTCTCACTCGATGAGGTGGGCATGCTGGTTCTTGATGAAGCAGATCGCATGCTGGATTTCGGGTTTGCAGATGAACTCTCGCGGATTCTTTCCCAGCTGTCTGAACCCCGGCAGAACTTGCTGTTCTCTGCGACTTTCCCGGAGAAGATGGAGGCGATCGCGAGCGATTTTTTAAGAAATCCCAAGCGGATTGAGATCGAATCCGAACCTGAGGAGGCCCCCAATATTTTCCAACGTGCGATTCGGGTTGATACCGCGAAACGAATGCCCTTGCTAAGACACTTGATCTCCGAAGAAGAATGGGAGCGAGTTTTGGTTTTCGTGGGAAGAAAATACACCGCGGATCATGTTGCGGATAAATTGCATCGCAATGGCATCGAGGCGTTGTCCTTGCATGGTGATCTCAGCCAAGGAGCCCGAAACGATGTGCTCCGGGATTTTAAAAATGGAGAAATTCAGGTTCTGGTTGCGACAGATCTGGCTGCCCGTGGCTTGGATATTGTTCGATTGCCCGTAGTGGTGAACTATGAACTCCCTCGTTCGCCATCGGACTACGTGCATCGAATTGGGCGAACAGGTCGGGCCGGAGAGAAAGGGCTGGCGATTAGTTTTGTCACCGCTGAATCATCGGCGCACTTCGACCTAATCGAGAAAAGAAACGAGTTGTCTCTCGCTCGCGAGGTGATAGCGGGGTTCGAACCAAAGGACCCGGTGCCAAGGGGATCGGGAAAAGGGGGCGTCAAGGGGCGCCGTAAAAGCAAAAAGGACAAGCTGCGCGAAGCGGCAGCTCGGAAAGCCAGAGCTTCTGATTCCGGAGAGTAATCAGGCGTTCTTTTTAGCCTCTTCCTCTGCTTTGAGCTCAGCTTCGAACTCAGCTTCGATGCGAGCTTCCTCGTCTTCTTCGGCCTTTTTGGCGGCAGCGAGTTCAGCGGCTTCCTCTTCAGCGCGCTGTGCTTCAAGCTTCGCGGCCTTCGCTTCCTCGCGGGCCATGCGCTTTTCGAGCTTCTTTTGTTCCCGCGCGATGCGCTTGTGATCTTTGCTTGGTGTGAATGCCATTGGTCTGTCTCGTGTTAAGTGAAAATCGGGTTGGTAGTTCAAATACCGTTCGATGGGTGATTGAAGCAATAAAAATTTGGAACAGATTGATACAAAACCCGCCCGCAAGAGTTAAATAAGAAGGTCTTTAACGACGTGGCCGTGGACGTCGGTGAGCCGAAAATCGCGCCCGGCGTGGTGGTAGATGAGGCGTTCGTGGTCGAATCCGAGGAGGTGCAAAATCGTTGCCTGAAGGTCGTGAACGTGGACTTTATCCTTTGTGATATGGAAGCCGAAATCGTCAGTTTCGCCGTAAGTTCCGGGTTTGGTGCCGCCTCCTGCCATAAGGGTGGTAAAAGCCTGTGGGTGATGATCGCGACCGGCCTTGCGTCCGAGGGCTGGATTGGTTTCGACCATGGGAGTGCGGCCGAACTCTCCTCCCCAGACGACCAGAGTCTCATCAAGGAGCCCGTGCCGCTTGAGATCTTGAATGAGCGCGGCAGTGGCTTGGGCGGTTTGTTTGCAATTATTCTCAGTTGAGCCTTTCACGTTGGAATGGGCGTCCCATCCGGAGTGGTAGATATTGATAAAACGGACTCCGCGTTCCACCATACGCCGGGCAAGGAGGCAGGCGCGGGAAAATGAGTGCTTGTCGCGATCACAGCCGTAAAGGTTGATCGTTTCGTCGGATTCTTCCCTGAGGTCCATTAACTCGGGGGCCGAGCTTTGAAGGCGGGCTGCCAT
The DNA here is from genome assembly GCA_039768565.1 of Akkermansiaceae bacterium. GTDB lineage: Bacteria > Verrucomicrobiota > Verrucomicrobiia > Verrucomicrobiales > Akkermansiaceae > SW10. The sequence continues at coordinate 9,081 of JBDNAG010000204.1, forward strand.
TTCGTATGATGCCATCCGGGTTAAGATCTCCTCGTCGTTGATGATTTCATGCCGTTTGGCATTGAGCCGATTGACGAGATTGAAGGTGTCTTTTTGGACCTCGGAAGAAATACCCTCCGGAGTCCCGACGTTGAGGATAGGATCCTTGCCTTTTCGAAATTGAACTCCGGTGTATGTGGTGGGGAGAAATCCGGATGACCACAGGGATGAGCCACCGGAGAGGCCGCCACCAGTCGACATCACCACAAATGCGGGGAGATTTTCGGTTTCGGATCCCAGCCCGTAAAGGGCCCAGGAGCCAAGACAAGGTCTGCCGGGTTGGGAAAAACCGGAATTGAGAAAGAGTTGGGCGGGAGCGTGGTTGAATTGATCGGTAGTGCAGGATTTTACGATGCAAAGGTCATCGGCAACTGCGCCAAGCGGGGCGAGCGGTGAGCCAAGGGTGGCACGGGTTTCGCCATATTTTTTGAATTCAAATTGTGGTCCTAGAACGGCGGCGTCAGGTTGAATGAAGGCATAGCGTTGGTCCCCGATGATGGATTTTGGAAGAGGTGAACCTTCGAGTTTGGAAAGGTGGGGCTTTGGATCGAAGAGTTCGAGTTGCGAAGGTGCACCTGCCATGAAGAGGTGGATCACGGCTTTGGCCTTGGCTTGGGTGTGAGCGGGCCTTGGTTCCAGAGTTCGGCTGCTCAAGTTGTTGGTGAGGAGCGAGGCGGCAGCAATCTTACCAAGGCCAACTCCGCATTCACCCAAAAAGTAGCGGCGGGATATTGATGAATGATTCATAATTAAGCCTTAGTTTTTGGTGACCGCCTCGTCCAAAGATAGAATGGCGCGGGTGAGGGCTCTCCAGGATTGGTGTTTCCGGTGGAAATTTGAGAGGAGCTGAGATTCATCGGCTTCCGGAGGTCGGGTCAGGAGACGACGGAAAGCGAAGGCAATTTTTTCTTCTTCTGTGCCTTCCCTTTTTTCGATGAGTTTGGCGTAGTGATCGGCGATTTCAATGAACATGGGATCGTTCATGAGGGTAAGAGCCTGAAGAGGGGTATTTGATCGGTCGCGTCGAGCGAGACAGGCTTCGCCGGAACCGGCGTCGAAGGTTGTAAACATTGCAAAGGGTGCAGTGCGCTTTTGATAGGTATAAATGCTTCGACGGAAACGGTCTTCGCCTTTGCTTGGATTCCACTTTGGACTGCCATAAGCGACTTCGCTGACTCCGGAGGGTTGAGGAGGACGGACCGGTCTTCCGAACATTTTTGAATTAAGTAATCCGGCCGAGTGTAAGGCCGAATCACGAATGATTTCTGCTTCAAGACGTTGGCGAAGGAAGTGTGGTGCGTTGCTTGACTCGATGATGGATTGCTGTTGGTAGGCTGCGGAAGTGACGATCAGGCGGTGCAGCTTTTTGAGTGACCAATTTTGCTCCATGAAAGTCACTGCGAGGTGATCGAGCAGTGCCGGGTTGTTAGGGAGCTTACCCTGCATGCCGAAGTCATCAACGGTAGGGACGATGCCTTCACCAAAGAAGGCGGCCCAGTGACGATTCACGACGACGCGGGCGGTGAGTGGGTTTTCCGGCGACACGAGCCAACGAGCAAGAGCAAGTCTATCCTTGGGGAGATTCTTTCCTTCAGGAAAAATTGCGTTTGGGAGCCGGGGGGAGACGATATCTTTCGGTTGGGTGTATTCTCCGCGATGCCGAAGGCGGGTCGGGCGGATGTGATCGGTTGGCCGCTCCTTCATGATGAGGGTTTGATCTTGCTTCACGGGCTTGCGGAGTGCCTTGATCTGATCAGCTTGTTTTTTGACTTCAGCTGCCTGGAGGAGGAAGTCTTGCAGGGTGCCCAGATGGTCGATGGCCTTGATCTCCGGGAGTGGTGATCCAGAGATTCGGAACTTACCCAAGGTTGAGGCGAAGTGGCGGCCGAAGTGCATTTTTATTTCGAATGGCGTTCCCGGAGGGATGGCTTCTGAAAGATTAAAGACGGCAATCTGACTGGTCCCGATGTGGGTTTTTAACGACCAACCGGATTGGATATCGCCATCGATGGCAGCGGAAGCGGCGGCATTGCCTTGTCCATATTGGGCTCCAAAGGCAGTTTGGGATGAGTTCGAAAATGTGAGTGGTTTGTCTGTTGTGATTTGAAATTCAGACATGAAGAAGTCGCCTTTTCGGCCTTCGTAATATGTCATTCCGGGGCCCTTTTCGGGAAGGCGTTCGTCGGTCAGGGCTTCGAGGCGAATCGAGTGAACGGGGGTGTCAGATGCGGGGAATTTGAGCGTGAAAATGTCGTGCTTTGAGGTGTCGCCGGCAGCGAAAATAATACCGTCTTTTTCAAGAGTGAGGTAAGGCGTGTTGGCTTCAAACTTGGAAGGCTTGAGGATCAGCCAAGGAGTAAGGTCATGTTTGATCTTGGCGAGCCAATCTTGATATGCCTTGGTTAACGCTTCCTTTGGATTGCTGTCTGGGTTTGACGCTTGGCCAAGTGAGATTTGGAATGATCCGATGGTGTGTGCGCTTCCATAATCCTGATGCAAAGAAATGGTGAAGCGTGTTCCGGATGGATGTGAGATCGGTTGAGCGAATTGAAAATCAGCGTGATGATTTTCTTTAATCGGCTTGGTCGTGTCGTGGATCGCCCAACCAGTGGTGCGATCACCATCGATTGCGTTGCCGACAGGGAACCCGTCCTGCTCAATACTCGCGGAAGGATTGTGGAGTGTGACTTTGATGGGAATGGAGGATCCATCAAGAGGGGCGGCTGTGACTTCGATTTCGGAGAGGACGAAATTCCCATGTTCAGTTCGTCCCGGGCCCTTTCCATTTATCGCGAAGGTTTTGATACGAAGAGCTGCGAGATCTTTTTGATCGGTTTCGATGGTGATGGTGTAGGTGTCTCGGTCGGAGGGTTTTCCAGATGGTGCGATGAAGAATTTCTCGATGCTCAGTTTAGCGGTTTTTGCTTCTGCAGATGCAACGGTGGCTGGCTTGAAGCTGATTTTTTCGGAGGAAGCCGGCCAATGGTTCGGGAGTTCGGTGAGGAGCTTTTTGGCCTTGGTAAGGTTGCTCTTTTCTTTTTCGGCAAGCGTTGGATCTGGAATGCGATAGTCAGGCTCGAGCGTGTTGTCGAAGTAAGCCATGAGTCCGTAGTAGTCGTGGTGCGTGATGGGGTCGTATTTATGCGTATGGCACTGCGCGCAACCAGTGGTAAGACCAAGCCAGGTGGTGCCGATGGTGGCGACGCGGTCGGTCATGGCGTGAAATCGGAACTCCAAAGGGTCGATGCCACCTTCCTCGTTAAGCATCGTGTTGCGGTGAAAGCCGGTGGCAATGAGTTGCTCGGGGGTGGCGTTGGGAAGCATATCACCTGCGAGTTGTTCGATCGTGAATTGATCGAAAGACTTGTCAGCATTGAGTGACTTGATGACGTAATCGCGGTAAGGCCAGATTGATCGGTCGCGATCTTTTTCGTATCCATTGGTGTCGGCATAACGGGCGAGATCGAGCCAGCGACGGGCCCAGCGTTCGCCATAGCGAGGGGATTTTAAGAGGTCGTCAACAATGGTGGAATAGGCTTGGGGCGAGGGGGCGGCTGCGAAGCGGTCCGCGACCTCGATAGATGGAGGAAGGCCAATAAGATCGAGGTGAACCCTCCTGATTAAAGTGTAGGCGTCGGCTTTCTCGGCGAGAGGTTTTTGGTGAAGGTGATCGATGGGATGCTTGCCCGCAGCGATTTGCGATTTTTGGGGATAAACAAAGGCCCAATGTTTTTCGTATTTGGCTCCCTCGTGAATCCAGCGTTTCAGGAGTGTGGTTTCCTTGACAGTAAGAGCCTTGTTGGACTCAGGGGGCGGCATGATTTCGTCAGGGTTGCCGGAGGTGATTCGTGAGACAACTTCTTTCCAATCCTGATTGTCAGCGATATCCAGTCGAAGTCCGGCTTTTCTCAACGACTTACCGTTGTCATCCTTGGCGTCATCCGGGCCATGGCATTTGAAGCAGTTGGCCGAGAGAATGGGGCGGATGTCTTTTGAGAAAGAAATAGTCCCGGGTTCTTCCTCCGAAAAGCCACCGGATGCGCCGAGGGCGAAGACGGAGAGGATCAGTGTGATGATGCGAGAGGGGTGAGCCATTGCGATGTCAGCTTACGGGGGGATTGCTGCTAATCTTCCGCAGAGGAGCCTTGTTGGCAAGTTGGAGGTTGGAAAACACCTCTCCGATATCGTTACTTCATAGGTAGGTTTTTAAGCTGCCTTGGCTGCCAGAGAGTTGGTCCGTTGTTAAGTGGACAAACCAGATCTTTGAGAGAGTCGCCATTGAGGTCGATGAGATGGAGGCCTCTAGGGTCGCCGGGGATGAGGATGCCACTTTCGAGGGGGGGGACGTCCTCGAAGATGCCGCTACCTTGGTTCGCAAGAATAATGCCGATCCCGCCGGAATAAGGACCGGTTTCAAATTGCGGGTTGTAAAAGTTTTGGGCAATGGCGAGGTCTGGTAAGCCATTGCCGGTGAAGTCCTCGAAAACCATTCCCTGGATAGGTGAAATTTGTGCGAGGTGAGGCATTGGTTTGAAGGTGAAGTTGCCGCTTCCGTCGTTGATGAGGAATCCGCTTTCGAGAACCTTGGCCTCGAAGCGGCTGGCGCCCTTGAGGGAGTAAATGTCGGTAAGCTCAGCTAGAGCGAAAGAGTTGTAGGTTTTAAATTTTGAGGCGAGGGCTGGAATGGCTGAAGTCGAGCAGCTTTTGCCTCTCACTGGAAAAAGAGTGTCGTTTTCAAACTCGGCTTCGACGAGCCTTTTGCTTCCGTTGCCCTGGAAGTCTCCAAAGTAAAGGAGAGCTGGTTTCTCGGAGCTGGCGTGGTACTTGGTATTGAGTCCGAAGTTGCCGAGTGCGAGGTCTAGGTCTCCGTCGCCATCGATGTCAGTTGCTTTTGTCCGGGTCCACCATCCGGAAAGATCCTGAAGCCCGGCAGCTTTGGTAAAGTGACCGTCTTTTTGAATGAAGAGGTGTGGTGTGTCCCATTCCCCGACGGTGATAAGGTCAATTTTTTTATCGCCATTAAAGTCCCCCCAACAAGCATCTGTAACCATTCCCGCCCTTGCGAGGCCGGGAGCTAGCTTCGAGTGGAGGTCTTGATAGCGGCCGTCTTTTTTGACGAGAAGCCGGCTTGCGGTGGAGATTGGATATTCTCCGGGAGTGACGCGACTTCCAACGAAAATTTCGATGACTCCGTCGCCATTAATATCGCAGGGTTTGACCGCAGAACCCACATCGCGAAGATCTGGAAGGAGGTCGGATTTCGTGAATTTCCCGGTTCCATCGTTGAGGTAAAGCCGGTCGCGAAGTAAAAGGTCGTTAATGTCATTTTCGTAGCTTCCGCTGGCAACGTAAAGATCCTGGTCTCCATCCTGGTCGCAGTCGAAGAAAGCAGCGGCAGCGTCTTCGTTACCCTGGTCCACGATAAGGTCTTGCGTTTTTAAAGGTATGAGATCCCCTGAATTATTGATGAAAATTTGCCCGGGAGTTCCAGTGGTTCCTCCGAGGAAGTGGTCTTGGTCGCCATCGCCGTCAATGTCGGCCCATGCACTGGCGGGGCCGAGTTGCGAGAGTTTATGGGGGAGGAGTGGTTGCTTAATGAAGTCATCAAAAATAGCTTCACGGTGACCTACTCCTTTTAGAAATTGGGGTGAACCGAAGAGGGCGGCTGGTTTCTCTCTTGGAGCGCCGGCAATGCCATTTTTGCTGATTTTGTAGCTTGATCCCGGTAGAAGATTTTCAAGTGATTGGGTGCTGCCATCAGGCCAGGTGATTTTGATCTGTGAAATTTCATCGGACCCAAAAGTTAGGCTTGGGAGCGAAGTCGTGAAGTAACCACCTGCGCTGCGAACGCGGAGGAGTTGTTTCCGGTTTGTTGAACTCATTTCCACGATTGCTCCTTCAGTGATTTTGTCATCGAGTTCGATGGTGATGCGTGGCGCTTTGCTGGTGTTTTTGTAAAGTGAGACCGTCGAATCGATATTGGTTACGACAAGATCAGGGTCTCCATCACCATCCAGGTCTCCACAAGCCTGTCCGTGTGAGACTCCATTTTGATCAAGGCCCCAAGCTTTCGAGGTGTTGGAAAACTTAACATCTCCTAGATTACGGAAGGCGAGGTTGGCTTCGGGGCGCGGGGGAGTGTCTTTCCAAATGTCCCACTTGTTTTGGCCGACGAGGCGCTCCGGAGTAGCTCCAGGAAGGTCGGAATGATTGAAGGAGCGACACGCTCCGTTGGTCACAAAGAGATCTGGTTTTCCGTCGAGATCGAAGTCTTGGAATTTGACCGACCAGGTCCAATCCGTCTTTCCGAGTCCGGCCATTTGCGCCGCTTCTTGGAATCTTCCGGTTCCGGTGTTTAGAAAGAGGTGATTGCGCATTAGCTGCAGAGGGCGGATACTTTGGAGAAGCTTCTGGCTAGCTCCCATTTGGCCCATGCCTACTTTTTGTTTGTAGTGGGTGGTGAAGGCCATGTCGGCGCATAAGAGATCTTCGAGTCCGTCGCCATTGATGTCGCAGGAATCCGATCCCATGGAAAACCAGGCACTGGTGGGGAAGGCTCCGGTTGCGACATCGACGAACGTTCCGTCCCTTCTGTTCACATAGAGTCGGTCGGGGTCGTTGAAGTCGTTACCAACGTGCAGATCAGGCCAACCGTCTTGATTGAGATCAAACCAAGTGGCAGCTAGTCCGAAACCAAGGGCCGTTAATCCGGAGGCGTTTGTGACGTCTGTGAAAACGGGCAGTGTTTCTCCGGGTTTCGAATCATTTCGAAGGAGCAGGTCGGGTCGTCCGGAATCATCGAGAACGGTTTTGCCGTCAGGGTTCTTTTTGAGTCGGTAGAAGCGGGAAAATTCGTCCTTTACCCGGGTTACTCCCTCAGGGGTGGTTTCGACAGGAGGTTGTGGTGGACGTCCGCCTTTTCGAAAGAGTTGGTTGGAGACAAAGAAGAGGTCGAGGTCACCATCGCGATCATAGTCCGCGAAGGTGGGCATGACATAAGGATCGGCTTGGGTTAGACCACATTCCCTTGCTTTGTCGGTGAAGATCGCGCTGCCGTTGTTGATGAAAAGGTGGGGCGGGCGATCGTAATTACAGACCAGGATGTCAAGGTCGCCATCTTGATCGATGTCCACGGCCGCGGAGCCCGAGGCCCACGCCTCACCGCCTTTGATTCCAGCCTTGTCCGAGACGTCGTCGAACTGCCAAGCCGTTTCCTTTTGAAGGAAGAGTCCGTTGTGACCGGCTCCGCTGGTGAAGAAAAGATCGTTCCGGCTGTCGCCATTGAAGTCACCCATGACCACGGAGCCGCAGGCGAAGCCGCTGAAATAGAGCCTCGCCATGGGATGGTCTTTTTCGAGGTGGTTGATGAAGGTGACGCCGGATTCGGCGCTGGCGATCTTTTCGAAGAGCGTGTCGTTGGTTGATGTCGCCGGAGGGGAAATGAGTTGGGTTTGAACAGGGGCGGGTTCTTCGGACGCTTCTGCGTCGGTCTTCTTTGCTTCTTGTTTACAAGAGGGAGTCATGGCCGTCAACGCAGCCATGATACCCAGAACTTGATACTTAGAGTGTCTTTTGGTGGTCATTCGTCGAGTTCACGAACACGATAAAACCTTTTTGGACTTGCTGAAAAGTCGACAAACGTTTCTGTGAAAGACGAGACCTCGCCAGTGGCGGTGTAATCATTGATTTCGTTGGCTTCCGAGAGGGCCGGGCTGGATCCGGCGTCGATGGCATAGTTGCGGCCATTTACGGAATTCCATGTGATGGTGACAGTGCCGGCCTCTCGGTCAGCAGAGATACTGGTGATTTTCAGTCCGTCAGCTGCGCCACGATTAATGATCTGGATGCCGGTGATGGCTCCTCGATCGGCGCTTCCCCAATCTCCGGCGGCACCAAGGACGAGGTTGAGAGACTCGTTGGTAAGGTTTGGAATCACGACAAAGTTGCCCAGTTGCGTTCCGTCATTTGCTGCGCTGGTGGCTTGTTGGGTAAATGTCACCGGTGCTAGAATGTCGGTATTATTTTCCTGAGCCAGGAAGCTCTCGAAAGCAGCATTGTTTTCGGAAAGAAGAACGTCTTCGGTTCCTCGATCGTGGTTAAGATAGAAAATCAGATCGTAGGATCCGAAGGGAATACCTGAGATGTCGATCGAGTTGGTGGCTCCGGCACCGTTGGCTGAGATCCAGCCAGCGAGAAGAGTTCCATTGGGATCCACTCCCGGTCCTGCAGCACTCCATTCTTCATCCAAGGCCCAACTGACGGTGCCGCCGTTGGTGTTTCCCTTGTCGTCCTTGAGCGCGACTCCTGTGCCGGTAGCGAATGAAAGATTATTCCAATTTTCCTGCGGGACGATTCCCGCAAAATCGGTTTCGAGCAAAGAGGCGTCGGCCCGTCCGGCTCCGAAGTTGAGGCCAATCGAACCTGAGTCGGCGAGGTAGTCATTGGGATCAATCGGGTTCAGTCCATTTGTCGTCTCCCATCCATCTTCGAACAGATCACCGTCCGTGTTTTTGTTGTTTGGATCGGTTCCTGGGTCGGTGGCACTCACGAAACTGCCGCTGTTGGTTTCGATATCATCTCGCAGGCCGTCGTTGTCGGAGTCCGGGTTCAGGGGGTTTGTCCCGGTATCGTTCTCGTCAACATAGGTGCCGGTGTTCGATTCGGTGCCATCCAAGAGGTTATCATCGTCGCTGTCGTCATCATTGGGATTGGTTCCGATTGTTTGTTCGTTGACGTTGGATGAGTTGTCGTTGTCCGGATCCCCCGCAGCTCCGTAGTCCTGATTGGTTGTTCCATCATCGAAGGGATCCAGATTGTTGCTGATCTCCCAGTTGTCGAAGAGAGTATCGTTATCTGTATCATTGGAGTTGGGGTCCGTGCCGGTGTCATTCTCGTCAATAAACGTACCAGTGTTGGTTTCAACATTATCCCGAAGGTTGTCTTCATCGGTATCGACTGAGAGGGGATTGGTTCCTGTCATGGTGGCATCGACGTAGTTGCCATCGTTGGTTTCGACTCCGTCGAGGAGAGTGTCGTTGTCTGTGTCTTCGTCGTTCGGGAAGGTGGCGCGAGCCTGTTCCTCGAGGTTGGTTGAACCATCGTTATCGGGATCACCGTTGGCACCGTTATCTGGATTTCCAGGAATACCGTTGTTGTTTGGGTTGAGGCCGTTGTCGGTTGGGTCCAGGCCAAAGGAGGCTTCCCAGGTATCATCAAGTCCATCGCCGTCTGAATCTCCGACCAGAACTTCGATAATTTGTATTCCGGTGATTGCTCCTCGCTCAACAGAGCCGGCACTACCGCCCGGCTCTAGAATAATTTCGATATCGGATTGATCGAGTCCCGAGAGAATCACGTAGTTTCCGACTTGGGTGATGTCTCCTTCCGCGGTGGCGGATTGTTCGGTAAAGATGACGGGCGCGAGAACGTCAGTGTCGTTTTCATGAGCCAAAATGGGGGCGAACAGTGAGGACGCTTCGCTGATCAGAACATCTTCAGTGACGCGATCGTGATTGAGATAAACGTAAACGTTATAGCTTTCAAACGGGATTCCGGTGATCGCAATGGAAGCTGCGGGATCGTTGGTGTTGTTTGCTGAGATCCATCCGGTGAGCAAGGTGCCATTGGCGTCGGCTGCCGGCCCAGCAGCACTCCATTGTTCGTCGGTTGACCAAGTAACGGAAGCTGAGGTAGCCACGCCTTCAGAATCGTTAAGAGCCAATGGCCCGCCAGCGGCTCCATCAGCGTTGTTCCAATTGGTCTGGGGGACTGCCCCGGCTGAATCTTCCGGAAAAAGAGCGGCGTTTGCACGACCCGAGCCAAAGTTAATGCCGATAGGTTCGGCGATAGCCTTGTGAAATGGCGCTGATAGTAAGATCAGAAAGGTGAGGTGTTTGAGTGTTTTCATGGTTGATAATTTGCGGAGGTGAAAAAGCCGCGGATCATTGAAAATCCGCGGCCTGCCAAAAAGGTGCGCTTTAAGGGAGCGCCTAGCGCCGGCGGCGGAGTCCTCCGGTGATTCCGGCAATAACGAGAAGAAGAGAAGTTTATGGTTCAGGAACAGTTGACTCTAGGATTTGAAGTCCAGGAAGCCCATTAGTGGTGCTGAAATTATAATCGTTTTCATATTATGGTCGTTTGATACGACGCTACTGATGAATCACGCCCGCAATCAAGTCGTAATGTAGATTTTTTAGTCTGAAGTTGCTACGCGCCAATTACTTCGATGCGTCGTCGAGAACCATGAGCTCAATTGATTTGAACTGTATCGGGGCGGTTTCGGCCTGAATGGAGATGTAGCCGCTGGTGAGAGGCGTTCCGTCGTCCAATTGGGTTTTTTCGTATTCGCAGACCACTTTGCCTTCAGCGATGTGCTTGAATTTGTCGCCCCGGACTTCCACCTCGACCGTGACCCACTGGTCTCCGTGGAAGGTCGGTCCCTTGGTGTTAATTACGTGCGCCTTGGTCAGCTTACCGTTCCAATGAAGATGAGTGCCGGGTGTGCAGATGTTTAAAGTGCCCCGATTTCCCTTGCCGAATCCGCCGAGAAGCTGGACTTCGATGGAGTTCGGGAAGTCTTGATTTTTTTTGATCGTCTTGGGATCCTGGCAATGAAGCATGAAGCCATTGTTGCGGTTGGCCCAGCCGGGGCCTCCATTGACCTGCTTGCCGATGAAGCGATAGGTTCCACGAATTTTGTAGTTCGAGTAGGGGGTCTTGTAATAAAGGTGGCCGAACTCGCCATTGAATTTCTCCCATTTCGAGTAGTCGATGGTAAGGAGCCCGTCTTTGACCTGGAAGGTGTCCTTGTAATTTACCCCCAGATCGGAGCCTGAAAATTTTGGAGTCCAGCCGTCGAGATCCTTGCCATTGAAGAGGGAAATCCAGCCCGTTTTTTCGGCTTTTGCTTTTGTTTTTTCTCCGGCTTCCTGGCCGAACGAGATACCGAGCGAAAGGAGGGCGGCCAAAATCTGAAATCTTTTCATCTCTGCAAGGCTAGGTGGGCGATCCGGTCGATGCAATGGGGAATGCTGCCCTCAAGCCGGTCGCGTCGCGGTCCTGCGGCGCACGAACGGGTAAAGTAAGATGCTGGCAATGATAATTCCCGATCCCAGGTAGAATCCGAGGTTGAGGTTCTTGTGCTCTTGAAAAAATAGAGAGGCCAGAGCGATGCCGTAAACAGGTTCAAGATTACCGGCGAAGTTGATAGTGAAGATATTCAGCCGTTTGAGGAGTTCAACGTAGTGCGAGTAGGCGACCACGGTGCAAAAGACGGCAAGAATCACAATCCACAGCCAATCCGCGGATCCGTTGGGGAGGGGGATGAAGCCATCTTTCACAACAAGGAAGACGCTCGCAAAGAGGCAGGCCCCAAGCATCTCATAGAAGGTGATGACGTAGTGATGTGCCTTTTCGATATGGAAGCTGTTGACGATGGAGAAAATTGCAGCAAGGAAAGCCGAGAAGATGGCGATCAGGAAGCCGTTGCTGTATTCGAGTTCACTTCGATAAATAATGGAGACCCCGATCACAGTGACCGATCCAAAGAGCAGATCGATCGGACGAAATTTTCGACCTTTGATGATCAGGGGCTCGATGATTGCCGTCCAAAGTGAAAGGGTGGCTACTCCAATCATACAGATGGAGACATTGGCCACTTTTACTGCCAGAAAAAAGGTGATCCAATGCGCGCCGATCACAAAGCCGGTGGCAATGAAGACGAGAGCGTCTTTCATCTTGATCAGACTTCTGTGTCGAATCCAGAGAAGCAGGCAGAAGGCGGCAAGACCAGTTCGCCATGCCACAATTGCCAAGGCGGGAAGAGTCAGCAATTCACCTAGGACCGCGGTGAAGCCCCAAAGGATGATGATGATCTGGAGCTTCAAATGGTCGCGAGCCATAGAGGCAGGAGCCAGTTATTCAGCTGCCCGGAATGATCGAACACGCCAGAGGCCCTTGGGCCCTTCGTTAAGAACGAATCGGCGGATTTCGCCATCCTTTTCAGGAGTAATCACTTCCTGCCCTTCGTTACTCCATCCTTCATCGGCAAAGTCGGTATCTGTAAATTCCAACTGATAGCTAAAACCTTGACGACCTTCCCAGCCCAGGATGTAAGTATCTGCAAAACCGGAATTCTCGAGGGTGAGCAAGGCTGGCAGTGGATCGGCTTCGGTCGCGTAAATGCGCATGTGAAAGCTGCTGTCACTACTGGTGGGACTTGCATTGTGAATGGAAACACCGATCTCGATCTCTTCACCGCCGGGCAGATCAAGCCCAGTTGCCGTCGCATATTGAATGAAATCCTCGTTGCTATAAGCTATTCCACCGATGTTGTGGTTTGCTGCAATCGCTGTGGTGGTGTAGATTGAAGTGCCGGCATTCACGTTCATGCGGGCTACTTCAGTGCCATTGATATAGATGATTGCGCCGTCGTCGATGATTCCCTCAAAACCCAGTCCTTGAATGCCTCGCTCTGCGGTCACGGTGGTGCGGAAGTAGGTAACAGACTGTCTGTTATTGGTGGCCGGAGTAGTCAGGCTAAAGGCCCGCGCAGGCTCTGCTATGATGGCTCCATAGCCAAAGGGGGCAACTCTGGGGCCCAGAAAGGCGGGGCCATCGTAGTTGGCCGCAGTGTGCCAGGTCGCGTAAAAATCGGCATCAGCAATAGCTGGGTTACTTGCGGTGGTGCCGGTCAGGGCTTGAAAGTAGCTCCACTCCGACTCCGCAGGAATTAGCTCAAATTCCGGGTTAAATGTGTCGCGGCTTGTTGAGAAGTCGAGCTGGTAGGATCCCTGGGCATTACTCTCTCCGTCTACGGCAATGTAGTAGGTGATTCCGGGTTCGGCACTGAAGGCGAGGCGGGCGTTCCGGGTGAAAGGCTCACCTCCCGGATGACGTCGCCGGGTGCTTGCAGACTTGAAGGTGCGACCGTATCGGCTGACTTCCTCAAGGTCCCTCAAACTGGTGCCGGTATAGACTGCGACGACCAGATTGCTGAGTGGGCTGGCTGCTCCTGGTGCGGCGACCAATTCCACGCGCCGAGGAGCATCAACCGTGAAGGAATACCAGGTGCTACGGCTAGCTGTGATTCCTGCGTGTGCAGGTTCGAAGGTCTCTGCGCTCGCCCCCGTATTTGTCCCTATGACGGTTTCGGTGGGTTCGCTGGTGAGGAACTCGATCGCGGTGGCGTTTTCAAAATCATCGTCGGCAATCAAGGGAAGCGCCAAGGCAGCGAAACTTGCTAGAAATAAAGGGGATCGTTTCATCGTACTCCAGGGTTTAGTTTATGGGCTCACGTTGAGGAACGCTCAGGAAAGTTATGCGGAAGAATTCACCCGGTCAAGGCGACGGCTCTAACCAAAGCTTAATTCTCGCCAATTCGCTCGTCGATTTCCTTTTCCGCGATCTGGCAGGTCAGATTCCGAAGAATCGCGACCTTCTGAGCGTGAATCAGTTTCTCAAGAGCGGAGCGTTCCTTTGGATCGATTTTTTCAGGCCTCAGGCCATAAATGTTTTTCTTTGCCAGCATTTTGGCTAATTGGGGAGCCATTCGGGTGACGGAGTCGATGCATCTTCCTCTTTCCCTTTTGAGGATTGGAATCGGGTCTTTGCCTGCGTCTTCAGCGAGTTTCAACTGTTCATTAAGCGATCGATTGACTGAGGCTTTGAGGACTACTTTCACCCCCATAGGGTCGCTCAGGTAAGGCTGTAATCTGCCAATTTTTCGGTAATGGGCATTCAGCGCGGTTTGGAAATTTTCGAGCGCTTCCTCGCGCCTATCCTCGGGTAATCGGAGGAGTCGTCCAGCTCCAATCAAAGTTGTCAACTTGTGGACCGCTTGAAAGCTAACCCGTGCCATTTCGATAAGGTCATCGGTCTGTCCGGGCTTCCCGGGCAAGCCATGTTTGGTTTTGTTAAATTCCTTCATTTCTTTTCGTGAAATGAGGGTCATTTTTCGATTGTTGAGGGCAGGCATCCGATGTTCGAGCAAAAGGCCCGAGCTCTCTTCAAACTTAATGGTTTCATTGTCTTTCCCATGAAAGATTACCGAGTCGTCTTTTCTCTCGACGCGCTCGATATTCTCGAGAATTTCAGATCCCCAGGGATAGGGCTTTTCGCCTCCGACCGCATACCCTGCCCCCAGGTCGATGTTTTGGGTGGTCAACAATGCCTGTGGATTAAAATAGGCCGTTACTTTTTCCTGATTAGGGCTTAAATGATCGAGGATTACCTGCATGTCCTGGCCAAGTGATATCCCGATGTAGTTTTGCCCCTTGCTAATGAGGGTGGATTCTTTTTCTCCCACCCCTGTGGAATAATGGCCCAAGCCGCTCATAATGCCCCCATCGGGGAGCCTAAGGAAAAATGCGGATTGCTTTCGACCTTCGGCGACATTTGCCACGACTTGTGGACCTTTCGGAAGATCTTTCTTTGAGAGTTGGTAAACGAGGGCATGGCCATCTCCCTTGAAATAGGTCTCGGCAAGCTTCTTGTGGGCTTCGGCGGGAGTTTCCGCAAATGCCGTGCTCATCGCGAGTATCGCGCCGCCAATCACCTTCAGGTTCATACTTGCTTCTATCGGGCCCCTGGGCTGAGTCAATGTCCGGCCTTGGTTCCCACTTTGGCATAGAGTTCGGTCATTTGGCTGCTGGACTCGAGCAGGTCATCGGCAAGAGTGACTGATCCTGGCTCAAACATAAGCAGGGTGGAGGACCCGCCAAAGGCGAAGTAGCCTTTTTCGGCTCCTTTGGCGATTTCTTGGCCCGGCGTGAAGGTTTGGAGGATAGATCCGACGCAAGTCGCGCCGATTTCCATGCAGATGATCGTTCCAAAATCCTGGGTAACCAACTCGGTGACAGTGCGTTTATTTTCCCAGAGGTAGGAAAGCTTTTGGCGGAGAGCCAGCGGAGAAACCGAGAAGAGGGGGCCGTTGATAGTGCGGGTCTCACCGGGGATGCCGGCGCAGGGGAAGTGAAAGCGGTGGTAGTCGACGGGGCAGAGGCGTGAAAGTAGAAGGGGGCCGTCTTGATATTTTTTAGCCAGCTCGTCCGAGCCAAGAAGGCCGGAGACACTGAATTTTTGACCTTTCACAAAGACATTTTCGATTTCGCTGGCTTTGGCGAAGCCCAAATGACGGCCATCGGCAGGGAGAACGACCGGTGCTTCGTTGATAGGACGAGCCCCGGACTTCAGTTTTCGGTAGAAAAAGTCGTTGAAGGAGGTGAATTCGTCCGCCGCTTTTTCGAAGTCGCCCGCGTCGAGCCCATAAGTGTCCAAAAAGGGTGCGATTTTCTCGGTGGTTTTGGGAGCATCCATGCGGCTTCCATACCACTTCGAGAAGAAGGCTCGCTTCACAAAGCTATGCAGGGCAAGCTTTCCAAGCGGATTCCCGTAAGCCCAGCGGAGGAATCCTTCGCCGTAAACTTGCTCGGTTTCCATTTCGCCGGTTTCGCGATTGAGATACTTAATTGGTTCCACACAGGCAGCATGGCGACGAATCAGAAATTTGAAATTTGAAATTTCATGCTGAGCCATTACGTCTTGTTCAGCCATGCGATTTATCGTCCTCCTCGCGACTGCCGCGACCTTCCTCACAGGTTGCCGCCAACCCGAGACAGCCACCCATGTGACGGAGACCCGCCGTTTGACTTTGCACGACAAAGTTTATCCCGGTGATTACAAAGATGCCCCTCCCGTGGGGTGGCGTCGTCTCCCTGGAACTGAGTTCCGTCTTATTAACTATGTGGCGGGAGAGAACGATTCCGTTGAGATTGTGGTAGGGGAAACCCAAGGGGACCTCCTTGCTAATGCGAACCGTTGGTTGGGCCAGTTCGGACGCACTCCGATGCAGTCACTGGAATTCCTTGGTCGGACTGCGATGTTGGGCCGCAATGCCTACCTTATCGAAGGGAAGGGAACTTACAGTCCCGGTATGGGACGCGCGCCCAAGGAGGATTACGCCATGATTGGAATTATTCGGGAGAGCCCGGTCAATCTGGTGACTCTTAAAATGATCGGACCTGCCGAGGAGGTGGAGAAGCAGCGGGATACCTTGTTTGAATATATGCGTAGCTTTAAGCCGATTTACGATCATAAGATCGAGTCTCCGGTGAAAGAGAAGGAAACTGAATCAGGGGAGGGAAGCGAGTAAGCCATGGGTAAAAAATTTAAAGACATGTCCATTGGACAGCGCATTTTTCGCATCGCCGCCGGTTATGAAATCGCAGTGGCCTGTTTGAGTTTGCTTTTCTTGCTGACTTTCTTTGGAACGATCGAGCAGCGTTGGTTCGGTCTTTGGACGACCATCCACAAGTATTTCGACTATAATTCGGTCTGGGTTCAGCCAATGAATGCTGATCAGAAGTTGATTTTCTTTCCGCTTCCGGGCGCCTATTGGGTGATCGTGGTGCTTTCGGTGAATATGTTCCTTGGTGGCATCATTCGGGCCCGCAAGGGGTGGAAGAAGGCGGGCGTCCTGGTCAGTCATTTCGCGATCCTCTTTATGCTCGTCGCCGGAGCGGTCTCCAGTCTTTACAAAGAAGAGGGGAACATGAGGGTTCTTCAGGGAGAAAGGTCTGATTACGCCCAAAAGCTCTTCAAACACGATATCGAGGTCTTCACCTACGACGAAAAAGGAGATCGTGAAGCGCCCGCCATCGTCCGCTCGAAGCATATCAACGCACTCGGGAAGGACGATCAACTCGAGGCCACGTTCGAGAAGTTCGATTTCAAAATGGAGATCGACAGGTATCTTCCCTACTCGGAGCTTGCACTCGATTCTCCAACCAGCCGCCCGCCAAACGGTGAGGAGGTTGTCGATGGTTTCTTCCTTGTCGAGGTCGATAAAGACGTGAAGACCGAGGAGCGAAACACGCCAGGTTGCTACGTGAGTATCAAGGATGAAAACGACGGAGTCATCCAGCGGCTGGTTCTCTGGGCCGGTAATCCTTATCCGGTGACATTCAATTACGAAGGGAAACGCTACGGCGTCACCTATCTTATGGAGATTTGGCCGATGCCATTCGAAGTGGAGTTGCATAAAACCTTCGGAGAGAATCACCCTGGCACGGAGATTCCGCGTTGGTTCCAGAGTGATATCACCAAGGTAGATGGTTCCGACCGGACCGAATACGAAATCGTTATGAACGAGCCGGCCCGTCACGGCGGATACACCCTTTATCAGGCAGGTTTCACCCGTGCCGCCGAAGGCGAGACTCCTTCTTCGACTTTTGCAGTCGTGAACAATCCCTCTGACAAGTGGCCTGAGTATGCGTTGTGGGCTTCGGCTGCCGGCCTGCTCTTCCACTTCATGTTTATGCTGATCCGCTTTATCGACGGTGGCAGCAAGTCCGGAAAGGCTCCAAAGCCTGTCGCAAATCAATCTCCTAAAATCCCAACATTGTGAGCCAAGACCCACCATCCATTTCTGAGCAAACTAGTCAGGGACTCAATCCAATGTTGAGGCCCCAATCCGAGGTGGTCATCTCCAGGGCGCTGAGGTGGGTTCTGGTGATCTTTTTTCTAATCATTGAGTTCGCCCTTATCGCCTACGCGATCCGTGGAGCCATTCCGCCCAGTGATGTCCGTGAAGTGAGTGGCTACAGCCCATGGAGTGAAGAAGTCATTAAGGTTGCCGAGGCTATTCCTGTTCAAGAGGGGGGGCGAATTAAACCGTTCCGAACCTACGCCCGATTCAAGATGATGTCTTTCCACGGTTCTTTGACCATGAAGGTCAAGGAGGGCGGGAAAATTCACAAGATAGGTCCGGTAGCGTGGATGCTGGATTGTATGTTCCGGCCGGATCTTGCCGACAAACTACCGGTCTTCCTTCTCGATGATACCGAAATCTTGAAGCCCTTTGGGATTGAGGTGAAGGACCGGAGGGCACGCTTAAGTTTCGCGGATCTCACCGATGGCGGCGATTCTGAGGAGGACGGATTTACAAAATTAATCAATCGGGGACGCGAGCTGCTCGAGAAGCAATCGGAACAGGGCGAGAAGTCACTCGATGATGAGGAGAAAGAAGTAGTGCGCTTCGCCCAACTTGCGTTGAATTATACGGGTATCCGTGACTCAATGGATATCGTCCGTGGAGGGTTGCCTCCTTTGGATCCGGCGCAGTTGGCTTACGTTGATCAAGAAGTTTATCAAATGCTGAGATCAGGGATGGATCCCGGGAAATTCGGATTTTGGCTTCCGATTCTCCCTGAGACCGTTCAATCAACCCAACGTCTTGAAACGCCTGAGGCACGAAAATTTGAATTTGAATTAAACCGTCAACTTAGCTTCGCCCGATGGGGTCCAGCTTGGATTCCTCCCCAGCAGGGAGAGGAAGAGGAGTGGCAAACGATCGAAGCGAAGGTGACTAAATTTCTCAAAAAGGAGCTCACCGACTCGGTTGAGATTCTCAAAGATTTCAAAAAGCTG
Source organism: Akkermansiaceae bacterium (assembly GCA_039768565.1). Classification (GTDB taxonomy): domain Bacteria; phylum Verrucomicrobiota; class Verrucomicrobiia; order Verrucomicrobiales; family Akkermansiaceae; genus SW10. The sequence continues at coordinate 27,546 of JBDNAG010000204.1, forward strand.
GAAGCTGTCAGTGAAGCTGCGAAGAATCCCAATGGTGGTAAGTTTCTGATAGCTTTGACAGAGTGGCAATCCAGCCTCACGGAGCGCGCCAGCGAGCGGGCGGAAGGGGACTCAGTTGGTTCTGAAGTCAGCTATTACAATCGAAATTATTTCATGAGAGGTTTGGTGTTCTTCATCATTACTTTCCTCATTTCTGCGGTGGGCTGGATCATCAGAGAAGGCAGGGCTGGTAAGGTCGTGAGTCGGATTACGGCGATCGTTTATGGTATCGCAACCGCTTACGTTTTGGGCGGACTGCTTCATCGTTACATTATTACGGGGCGTCCACCTGTCTCCAATCTTTACGATACCATTCCCTTTATCACGGCGGGTGCGGTGGTTATTTTAGCAGCTGCGGAGGCAATGACCCGCCGCAAGGTGCTCCTCTCTCTGGGAGCTGGTCTCGGAGTGATTGGATTGTTCTTTGCCTTCAGCTTCGAACTGGGTGATGCCAAGGATAACATGGATCCACTTCGCGCCGTTCTTGATTCTAATTACTGGCTCGCGACTCACGTGGTCTCCATTACCATTGGCTATTGCGGAGGTTTGGTCGCTTGTTTCTTGTCTCTGGTGTACGTTCACCTTGCCTTGGTTGGTGTGATCAAAGATCAAAAGTCCTTCCACCGGTTCATGACCCGGACCGTTTATGGAATCACCTGTTTCACCCTCTTGTTCTCTCTCGTGGGAACGATCTTGGGAGGAATCTGGGCGAACGATTCTTGGGGGCGTTTCTGGGGCTGGGACCCCAAGGAAAACGGGGCATTGTTGATCGTTCTCTGGTGCCTGATCATTCTCCACGCGCGACTTGCTGGCTGGATGACCGGTTGGGGACTTCACATCATGAGTATTCTAGGGGGGTCGGTAGTCGTCTTCTCCTGGTGGGGGGTCAATATGCTTGAAGTCGGTCTCCACTCTTATGGCTTCATCGAAGGAGCATCGACAGTCTACTATTTCTATTACGTGACACTTGTTGCAACGGGAGTGGGAGTGACGGCATGGCTCATCGAAAGAGCATCCAAGGCTCCTCGAATGGCGCCAAAGTCACCGGCAGTTGCTCCGAAAGTTTAGAGGGGGATTCAAGTTGTTTCAATGCGCTGGGAAGTTCGCGAGGGCTATCTTAGGTGATAAATCTTGGACTAAAGAGCTGATCCTTCCTAGTGTCTCAAAACTATGAAGGTCTGGTTTGCACTTTCGACATTGTTGTGTGGCTGCGTATACGCACAGACGATTCTTTTCTCGGACAATTTTGATGCTCCTAACAGCGCCAATTTTGATACTTCTCTGACGGACGGGTATAGCCTCCGGATTTACTCCTCTGGAGCCTGTTCATGAGTCGAGGACTGATTCCACAGATGGTGGGCAGGTGATCATTCCTTCCTTTCAGGCTTTTGATGCCAAAGCCTTCTTTCGGTTGGAGCCATCAAGGCCGTAAGTTCCTTTGTTGGGATGTCTTGCTATTTGTGGTAAGCATCCCCACATGAGAATGATTCTAGTTTTTCTGGCAGCGCTTCAAGTTGCCGGCGGGGCATCCCCGAATATCGTGTTCATCCTAGCTGATGATCTGGGGTATGGAGATCTTGCTTGCTACAACCCTGACTCTAGGATTGCGACTCCGAATCTTGATAGGTTGGCCGGCGAGGGCATGCGGTTCACCGATGCCCATAGTCCCGCCACTGTATGTACTCCAACACGCTACAGCTTGCTGACCGGTCGGATGTGTTTCCGAACCGGCCGTTCCCGTGTCTTTTCTGGAGTGGGTGGTCCTTGTTTGATTGAAGAAGATCGTCTCACTCTCCCCGCGATGTTGAAGACAAAAGGCTATTCGACTGCCTTGTTTGGGAAGTGGCATGTTGGTATGAGCTTCTTTGATCAAGAGGGGCAGCGGATCAGTGATCAGGGCTTGAAGGGGGTGCAGCGGATCGACTACTCAAGGCCGGTCGGCGGATCTCCCATCGAGTTTGGGTTTGATCATTTTTATGGAACGGCGTGCTGTCCGACCACCGACTGGCTTTATGCTTTCATTGATGGTGATCGTATTCCTGTGCCTCCCACCAAGCAGGTCGATAAGAGTAAGCTTCCGATGCATCCTTATGCCAATGACTGCCGCCCGGGGATGGTTGCACCCAACTTCGATTTGGAGGAAGTGGATCTTGTTTTCCTGGAGAAGAGCAAGGCATTCTTGAAAGCACAAGTGAAGGACTCGCCGGGTAAGCCCTTCTTTTTACTGCATTCGATGCAGGCTGTTCACCTTCCGTCATTTCCTGCGAAGCAGTTTCAAGGGAAGTCTGGTTCCGGCCCACATGGTGATTTTATTTATCAGATGGACTGGGTCGTGGGTGAGTTGATGAAGACACTGGATGAATTGGGTGTCGCTGAAAATACCATCGTAATGTTCGGTTCGGACAATGGGCCGGAAGTGCCTTCAGTCATTGCGATGCGTCGTGATCACGGGCATGATGGCGCTAAGCCGTGGCGTGGGGTGAAGCGCGACCAGTGGGAAGGTGGTCATCGAACTCCATTCATCGTGAAGTGGCCCGGCGTCGTGAAGCTTGGTTCGACGAGTGATGAAATCGTAAGCCTCACAGACGTCTTCGCGACCTGTGCCAAAATCACCGGAGTCAATTTTTCAAACGATGCCGGCGAAGACAGTTTTGATCTGAATCCGGTATTAAAAGGCGAAAAAATTGACAAGCCAATCCGTCCCTATCTCTTACAACAAACCTTTGCGATGAAGCTTTCGATTCGTCAGGGCGACTGGAAGTATATCGACCACAAAGGATCCGGCGGAAACAACTATGAGAAGAAAAACGAATGGGCCATGGGGCAGTATGCCATCCCCGACACTGATCCGGATGTGCCCGGTCAGCTTTACAATTTAAAGGATGATCCGGGCGAGACGATCAACGTGTATTCCAAACATCCAAAGGTCGTTAAAAAATTGAAGACTCTTTTAGAGGAATCAAAGAAGTCAGGGCGAACCCAATAGCTGAATCAAATGAAAGCCGTATTTATTCTTCTAGGATTGTCTCTTGCTGCTAATGCGCTTGATTACAAGCGGGATGTTATGCCAATTTTTAAGGAGAAGTGCTATGATTGTCACAGCTCCAACGCGAAGAAGGTGAAAGGTGGCTTGCGGCTCGATGACGAGAAGCAATTCTTCAAGCGTTTCGAAAAAAACGAGGTGGTTGTTCCAGGTGATTGGGATGCTAGTTACCTGTTTGTCACCTTGGTGATGCCTCAACATGAAAAGGGAGCGATGCCGCCAAAAAACAAGGGGGATTCATTGACCGAGAAGGAGATCAGAACGGTTGCGGAATGGATTCATGAGGGTGCTAAAATTGATGGGGAGAAGGGTAAGGTAGGGCCTGAAAACTGGCATCCTGATAAGCTGCTGAAGTTTAAGGAGGGCCGGGTCGTGACCGAGCAATTCGGCGAAGCCCCGAAAGTTAAGAAACAGGAACCCA